>PLZT01000144.1:0-2625 GCA_003152255.1 Methylocystaceae bacterium
TCGTCGGCAAGGGCCTCACCTCGCAGTGTGCAGTGTGCAAAACTCAAAAATTCCGTGACAGGGCGTATTTAACAGATTGGGGCTTATGCGACACACGAAGCTGATGTATCAACTGGAGCAATCTGCGCAGATAAAGAAGGGCAAACGGTAATGAGCGATCCGTCGCTTTTGGTCGGAATATGGAACTATATGTTTGCCGTTGTCTGGCAGTGGTGGGGAATAATTGCGCTCGTACTTGGGTTGATGCGAGTCGCTCCAATGGTATTTCCCGCCTCAATGGGCTGGGTGGAATGGCTTCAACGTGAACGACAGGTTTTTCTATCGTTGGCCATAGCTCTTTTCGTGATAGCGAATTTCCAGCTGTACGACCAATGCCAACGAGAAATTCGTGCGCTTAAGTGGTCCCCTTTTGATGCATCGAAGCTGGATATATCAAAGCTTCCAACTTCTCCTGAGGGATTGCACCCCGGTCAGGTTTGGAACAACGGGGGCGTAATATCTATCGCACAGTAGATTTACGCAAAAATCAAGAATTCTGGCAATTATGCACTTGACAAACAATTTGTCAAGTGCATAATTGCCTCAAAGCGCCGCGCAAAGCGCCCGTCGGGTCACCTTGGGCGCGCCCGGTCGCGACGGCGAAGCGAAACACGCCTCCGATGATTTCACGAAGCCGCGTCGCCGTTTCATGCCGGCCGCGCGCTTCGATGCGACGAAGCACGGCCAAAATTTCGGACGCGGTGATTTCCGTGATGCAACGGCTTCCGATGAAGGGCAGGGCGAGGCCCAACAGCCATTCCAGCTTTTCGATGGTCTTTTCGGCTTTGCCCTCGCGGCGTTTCTTGTCCAGAAGCTCGCCGGCGACGGCTTCGAAGGTGTCGGCGCTCGCCGTTGCCTTCGCGGCCTTGGCCACCTTTTTGACGAAGGCGGGGTCTTGGCCATCGGCCAAGAGGCGCTTGGCCTCTTCCCGCGCTTCGCGCGCCTCGCGAAGGCCGGTCGCCGGGTAGACGCCTATCGCCAGCAACTTTTGAGCGCCGCCGAGCCGATAGGCGAAGCGCCATCGCTTCGCGCCGTCCGGCATGATCCACAACTGCAGCCCGCCGCCGTCGGAAAGTTTGACGAGTCGGGCGCCGGGCTTGGCCGTTCGGATTTCCATATCGGTTAGGGGCATGTTGGTATATTTGTTGGTAGCCACGGCATACCAACAAATATACCAACAATTCTTGCGGATACCAACAAACCGCCTCGGACGCTAATCCGAGGATAACCTATTGTTTTTCAGTAATTTATGGACGTTTTTGGACGCCGTTGGACGGCGATTTGGTGCCCCTGGCCGTTCTGAAATAATCACGTAGAAACAAAGCTTAGTCAGAAGGTGCGGGCGTTAGCGACACCGTTGAAAGCTAAAAGGAATTCGCGCCGACGCCCGCACCTTTGCGAGACGTTTGAGCGGGTTCGTATTTTTCGAAGCAGGCGTGAGGTTCTCGAAATTATGGTTCGGTGCGATTCCTCTCGGTGTGATTGTGGCCATTGCCTTCGATCCTGTGTTGATTTCGCCGGATGGCAATCGCGTGGAGCCTCGCTTAGGCGGTGGGGGTGGCAGGGATCGGTGAGTCGCGGCGCCGGGATCGGCGGCGGGCCGCCTGCTGAGGGCTTTCGCGATTCAGGTGGAGCTTCTGCGGCGCCTCCAGCATGGCGCAGCGCAATACGTGCGGGTCGAGCATGTGCATATCCATGAGGACGGCCAGGCCGTCATTGGCGATGTGAGGGCGCGGGATAGCGAACGCGAGGGGGCGTCAACATAGCCGGCGTTGTTGTCGCCATGGGCTGGCAGCGGCCGCAGTTCCTCGGCGAACGGACGCATGTTCCGACGGACGCCACGGCAGGAGTGCGCCAATAACGGCCATACCTAAATCGCTCCGTCTCCAGCTTCATGCGCTCGCATGTAATGTCGGCAATTTTCTCCGCACGCTGGTAACGCCGGAGCCGATCAGAGACTGGTCGATGACGACTCTCAAGGAGAAGCCGATCAAGATNNATCGGCGCGAAGGTGGTGAGTCACGCGCGCTACGTCGCTTTCCAGATTGCCGAAATCGCCATCTCGCGAAATCTGTTCCCCGATCCCGATATCCTACGAATAATCGCCGGGCTACGGTCGCCGCCGGTCACATCGACCGCGTGATGCATTCGATTATCACGCGTTCGCTGCAAACCACGGGAGAGGTGCGCCTTGATAACGGGAAAGGCAATATTCTTGGGCGCTTGGCGAGGCGTTCGCACGCCCCGACACCCGGTCAGACGGCCCTGCGTCGCTTCAGGCTTGCCTATTATGCCAAACTGTCCCAGATTCGGGCTGCAAGAGAGGGGTATCCGGCGAATGCCGGATTCTTGTTATCCTCATTGAGGCGACGCCGCCCTCGCCAGTTAATGGTTGAAACGGCGAAAGTTGCAAACGGAGGCGCTTGGCGCGCGCGACGCATCGGAGATCATCGCTCGGAAGGGCGGAGGGAGCCAGGAGCAAACCGTCATGAATTGCAAATTGGCGAAAGTCGTCGCAGTCGCGATCGCTTTCGGATTTACGCTCGAAACCTCCTTTGCGCCGGGCATCGCGCCGTGGACGATGAG
>PLZT01000144.1:2646-2860 GCA_003152255.1 Methylocystaceae bacterium
TTCACGGCTTCGGCGGCTTCCGTGGCCGCCACATCGGCCATTTCGGCGGCGGTCATTACGGTCGGCATTTCGGCGCTCGGCACATCGCGACCGGCCATACCGGGAGACATTTCGGGGCGAGCCGGCATGTCGCCACCGGTCATTTCCATGGCCAGCGCTTTGGCCACGGCGTCGATCATCACGGCTTCAGGGGGAACGGCTTCAATGGCAACGC
>PLZT01000299.1 GCA_003152255.1 Methylocystaceae bacterium
CCATGAACGTCCGGTCGAACGCATATCGCCTTCATGCGGCTTCCGGCTTCGGCGGCGCCTAACGTGGAAAGATCGACAACCTCGAAGGCGCCGCCGATCTCTTCGGTGTGTTTCCGTTTCACCGAAACGTAGCTCGCGGCGGCGGGATCGGCGGCGCAAATCACGGCCGCGAGTTTCGGGGTGATTCCGCGTTGCTTCACCGCCCCGAAGGCGTCGATCAAGCGCGCCTTTCTCGCCGCGACCATGTCCTTGCTGTAGATAGGCTTCATCTTGCCTCACCCGAGTCTTCTTGAATCGACGGGCCCGCGCGAAACCCTCCGCGGCCGCTTTCGCGACATGAAATCCACGAACAAAAAAGGGAGCCGCGCGCGGCTCCCCAAAGCTTCGCAAGCCGGCGCGCGCCTTAGTGGGCGGCGAAGGGGTGCTTGGCGTCGTTGCGCTTGGCGACGACCTCGGCGGCCTTCGGCTCGCCCTTGATGGCGCGCGCGAGAGCTTCCTTCGTGGCGGTGTAGTTGTAATCCTGGATCTTGGCGTCGTCCGAGGCGTCCCAGTGAATGAACACGCCAACGCAGATGAACAGGTCATCGGCTTCGCTGACCGGGATGATGCCCTCGGCCACCGAATCGGCGACCGCCTTGGCGACGCCGGCCTGCGCCGGGCCGAACATCTGAACGGCCTGCTTGGCGCCCTTGATCGTGACCTTGTTGAACAGGATCGTGTTCGGCTTGGTCAGCAGGTTCGGAGCGACGACCGCGAGAAGGGTGGTGAAGCCGTCCTTGTTGTTAACCAGAGCATTGGCGAAAGCCAGCTCGGCGGCCGAACCGCGCGGTCCGATGATCAGATCGATATGAGCGACTTCATTGCCTTCGCCGACCAGCGACTCGCCGACCAGAAGCTTGTTGATCAAAGCCATGTGCGTTTCCTTTCGAGAAAACCGTTTGCGTCCCGTTATCCCTGAAGGGTTCGGGCCGCCCCCCTTATCGTCGTGACGGCCAGGGGCTAATGCCCAGCCGGCCGATCCGATCCGATCCGCGCGAGACCATCCCGCGCGGCGCGGACTCAACCATTTTTACAGGCGTTTGCCAAGGCGCCGGCGACATAATCCGAGAAAAGAGTGGCGACCGTCAAATCCGCGCTGGTGCCAGGGTTTAGCCCTCGCTCCTTGAGCGAGGCGTCCCACAACAGCGCGGCGGCGCGCTCCTCCTCCTCGCTTTTTTTCGCGTCGAGCGCCGCCGCGAAGGCCCGCGCCTCGGCCAAAACAAGCGCCCCGGCGTCGGCGCCGAATTTGCGGACGACATGGCTGTCGGGAAAGGCGCCGAGAAAGCCGAGATAGACTCGCAGCGTCGCCATCTCCTTGCCGCGACCTTCTCGCCGCGCGGTGAGAAGCGTCGAACGGCCGAGGGTGAAAACGTCCTCGAAATCATGAGCGTATTGATAGGCGATGCGGTCGCGGTCCGCGCTGGCGCGCATGGCCTCCAGCAGGCTGACGCGCGCCGGCTCCATCACGTCGTGCCGCGGCGCGGCGCCGAGTCCCCCCGGATTGGCGCGCGTGATGGCCTTGAAGGCGAGTTCCGCGTCGGCGCGCGTGAGACCCTTGAGAACGCGGGCGACGCCCAGCCGCAAATCCTCGCCGGGAAAATCCAGCGCGGCCTGAGCCAGCGGCGCGCAGAGCAAAATAATGCCGAGATTGGTGTTTTGCCCGACCCGCGCGAAAGTGGCCTCGACGGCGGAGAAAATCCGCGCCCCGACATCTATGCCGGGCGTCCCGAGGGGGACCGCTGCGACATGGGCGCTGTCGATAAAATCCTTGACCTCCATGCCATGCCCGGCGGCGAAGACATGAACATTGCCAGGCTTTGGCGCCTGCAATTCGTCCTCGCAAGCCGCGAGGAAGGCCTGAGCCAGCGGTAGGGAATCGGGGCCGATCAATTCACCTTGCCTCCTGTCTCGAAAGTTAACGCTTTACCATAAGCAGAACGTCGGCGGCGAGTCGCTCGGCGATCGAAAAGCCGGTCACCCTTTGCAGACCGCTCCAGCCGGCCATGCTGTTGACCTCCAGCACCAAAGGGGCGCCGTCCGCGTCGGCGATCAGATCGACGCCAGCGCAGACCGCGCCCAGCGCCTTGGCGGCGCGCAGCGCCGTTTCGGCCTCGACCAAGGAAGGCGTGACCGCGACGGGCCGGGCGCCCTGGCGCACATTGGTGATCCACTGCTCCGAGCGCCGCCGCATCGCGCCGACGATCCCGCCCGCCGAAATCAGCACGCGCATGTCCTCGAACCGCGCCGCGCCGGAGACGATCCGCGGTTCGACGAAGCGCTGCAGATAATAAACGCCGCGCGCGTCCTGCAAGGACGGCAACTCCGCCTCGTTTCGGACGAGTTGCAGGCCCCAGCCTTGCGCGCCGAACAGCGGTTTCAGCACCAACGGCCCGTGCGGACATTCGCGGCGAACGATGGCGCGGGCCTGCGCCTCGGTTTGCGCGACGAAGGTCGCCGGCGTGCGCAATCCCGCGCGGACCAGAAGAAAGCTCGCCATGGATTTGTCGGTGCAGCGCTCGATGGCGCGCGCGTCATTGACCATCGGCACGCCAAGCGCGCCGAGGGCGTGCAGCACGCCGAGGCGCATTGTGATCGCCTCCAGCGAGCCGTCGCCGATCGCGCGAACGACGCCGATATCCGGCGGCGCCGCCCGAAATCCCGGAATGGCGAGGCCATAGGGGCGGGTCGTGTCGATCTTGCAGGCCGCCAGCCGCACGGCGACAGGCCGCGCGCCCAGCCGCGCCAAGGCCCGCGCGAACGCCTCGACATGCCAGTCGATCTTGTCGGTGAAGACGGCGACGCGCGGGCGCATAGGGCTCAGAAGAACAATCCCTTAGCCGAAGGAAGCGTCGAGCAGCTTCTCGTCGATCGCGCCGCCCCTAAAAGTCTCGCCGGTCTCGACCGCCGTCACCAGCGCCTCGGCGGGCGAGAACAGGCTCGGGTCGATCTTGTAGAAATCGCCCTTATAGGCCTTGAACACCTCGGCGAAGGGGCGCCCGTAATCGCGCGAATTGCTGCTCGGCAAATTCTTCGCCAGTTCCTTCGCCGCCTCGGCGGAGCCCCTCACGAACAGATGCGCGCGGCCGGCGTAGATGATCGCGTCATTGGTGCGGCCCATCGCCTGCACGAAATCGGGATGCGGCGGCGACAAAGGCGCCGTGGCTATGCCGTCGATGATGTTTTCGAGCGGGAATTTCAGCTCATGCGCCTTGTGCAGCGCGACTTCGAGCACGCGGCCCACGACCTGCACGCTGCCGGCGAGACTCTGCGTCGGCGCATAGACGAAGGCGACATTCTTGGGATCGACCTTGGCGGCGTTCGCGACCTTCGCGACGACCTCGGCCGGCGGCGGCGAGCCGCTTTCCAGCACGATGGTGACGCGGTCGGCCTTGTCGCTATAGGGCAGTTCCTCGAACAATTTTTCGACCCGGGCCTGGGCGCGGCCGGGGCCGGAGCCGAGCGCGAAGAATTTTTCGTGGGCGAGGCTCCAGCCGGCGTATTGGCTGGCGAGGCAGGCGACGACCGGATCATTGCTCGTGACGGTCAGCCAGAACGGCCATTTGGAGGCGCCCGGCGCCGGCGTCAAGGCGACGCGGCCGAGCCCGCCCATGCAGATTTCGACGAGCAGCAGACCGGCGTCGATCCCGCCCGCGACCTTGGCGCCGGCGTCGATCAGCAATTCGCCCGAGGCGCCGCGGGAAACCGCGACGCGATAGCGCGCCGCGCCGGCGGCCAGCCGGTCGACGATCTCGCCCGCCAGAAGATTTACGCTCGCCGTGGCGCGATTGCTCGTGTCCAATGTTCCCGTCACTGTCCCGCCCCTTGCCTTTATAATGAGTGCATAATGTTTGCCGGCGTCTCGCGCTTTTCGCGCGAATTTCCGCTCCGCTCGCGCGGAGACTTCTACAGGGCTTTGAGGCGAAGCGAAAGCGCGCGCTCAAACAGCGGCGGGACGCCTCTTCCGCGCTTGGAGGATCGGGGTTCGACCTCGCGACGCGCGGCGTGACCTGCTATGTCGGTCGCGGGAAAATCGGCGCATAGGGGTCATTATGGCGACAGCCGCGGAGACGGACGGACATAAGGTCAGCGGAATTGGAACGCTCGCCCTCGGCGCCTTGGGCGTCGTGTACGGAGATATCGGAACCAGCCCTCTCTATACGATCAAGACGGCGGTCGATTGGGCGGGCGGCTCCATCGCGCCCGAGGAAGCGCTTGGCATATTGTCGCTGATCGTCTGGACGCTGGTGATCATCACCTCGGTTAAATATGTCGCGGTGATCATGCGCGCGGACAATGACGGCGAGGGCGGGATTCTCGCGCTCATGTCATTGCTCGGCATCAAGCACGGGCGCCGCCCCTTCGTCATCGGCCTCGGCATGCTCGGCGCCGCCCTGCTGTTCGGGGACGGAGCGATCACGCCGGCGATATCGGTGCTGAGCGCCTTGGAGGGCCTAAAAACCCCGGCGCCGGCGATCGAACCCTATGTCGTCTCTCTGTCCGTCGCGGTTCTCATCGGCCTGTTCACCTTGCAATCGCAGGGAACGGGGCGGATTTGCCGAATCTTCGGCCCGATCATGACGCTATGGTTTCTCACCATTGGCGCGTTGGGCCTCGCGAGCATATGGCGCCATCCCGACGTGCTTTGGGCGCTCGATCCGCGCGTGGGATTGACTTACGTCACGACGCACGGAGCGGGCGGGTTTCTTACGCTCGGCGCTGTGTTTTTGTGCGCCACGGGCGCGGAGGCGCTCTATGCCGACATGGGTCATTTCGGCCGCCAGCCGATACGCCTCGCGTGGTATGGGCTCGTCCTGCCGGCCTTGCTGCTCAATTACGCCGGCCAAACCGCGCTCTTGGTGGACGGTCCGGTCGGGCGCGAGACAAATCCGTTCTTCGATCTTTGCCCGGCGGGGCTGCAACTTCCGCTGGTCGGGCTGGCGACGGTCGCGACCGTTATCGCGAGCCAGTCGATCATCACCGGCGCCTTTTCGATGACGCGACAGGCGATACAACTTGGCCTCCTGCCGCGCATATATGTTTCGCAGACTTCCGCTGAAAGCTACGGACAGATATACGTCGGCTTCGTCAATTGGGCCTTGATGGCGCTCACGCTTGTTTTAACCGCGGTCTTCCGTTCGTCCGACAATCTCGCGGCGGCGTTCGGCATCGCCGTTTCGATGACGATGTTGCTGACCAGCGTGCTGATGTTCATCGCGATGCGCGAGGTCTGGCGCTGGAGCTTGCCCTTGAGCTTGCTGGTCGCCGGGCTATTCATCACCGTGGACGGGTCGTTCGTCGCGGCCAATATGGTGAAGTTTTTCGAGGGCGGCTGGATTCCCCTTGTTGTCGCCAGCATATTGTTCTTCCTGATGACCTGCTGGAGCGACGGTTACGCCGTCATGCGCGCGGCGCGGGAGCGCGACACCTTTCCGCTCCAGGGCTTCATCGCGAAATTCCACGGGAAGCCGCGCGTCGAGGGCACGGCGGTTTATATGTCGAGCCGCGTGGACGTCGTGCCGGTGCCGCTTTTGCATAATCTCAAACACAATAAGGTTTTGCATGAACGCGTCGTGCTATTGCGGGTCCTGACCGAGCATGTCCCGCGCGTAGAGCCCGCGCAACGCGTCGAAACGACGGAATTAACCGACGGCTTCCATGCGATGACCGTGCGCTATGGTTTCATGGACCAACCCAACATACCGCGCGCCCTCATGCTCGAATCGGCCGGCTGCCCGCTCATCTTCAACATGATGCAGACGTCGTTTTTCGTCGGCAGGCTAACGATCATTCCATCTGGCCACTCGAAGTGGTGGCGATTCAAGCTGAATATTTTCGAGTTCATGCACCGCAACGCGCTTTCGGCGACCGAGTTTTTCCAGATACCGCCAGGGCGCGTCGTCGAGCTTGGAGGGCAGGTTGAAATCTGATTCGGTCATCGCGGTCGAGGCTGGCCGATGAAAGAGCCAAGTCTCGTGGACGAGCCGAGCGTTCGGCGTATGGCCCGCGCCGTCGACGCGAATGCGGGCGGGCCGCATGCCCCGCGCGGCGGGCTCGCGGCCCTCGCCATCGGCGCGATCGGCGTGGTTTACGGCGACATCGGCACGTCGCCGCTCTACGCGATCGACCAGATTTTTTTCGGTTCCGCCGCCGTCGCGCCGACGCCCGAAAATGTGCTCGGGGCGATCTCGGCGGCGATATGGACGATCTTTATCATCGTCGCGGTCAAATATGCGCTGCTGGTGCTGCGCGCCGAGAATGACGGCGAAGGCGGCGTCTTCGCGCTCTATGGCCTGCTGCATAAATACAAGAACCGCGGCGCGCGGGTTTTGTTGTGGTCGCTGATGCTGGGCGCCGGCCTGCTGCTCGGCGACGGCATGATCACCCCGGCGATCAGCGTGCTTTCCGCTGTCGAAGGGCTCGACGTCGCGACGCCCGCCTTCGCGCCCTATGTTGCGCCGATCACCCTCGCGCTGCTGACGGGACTCTTCTCGATCCAGCACAAGGGCGCGTCGGGAATTGGCGTCATTTTCGGCCCCATCATGATCGTCTGGTTCGTCACGATCGCCGTTCTCGGCGGGGCCGAGATCGCGCGCGAGCCAGCGATT
The DNA here is from genome assembly GCA_003152255.1 of Methylocystaceae bacterium. The sequence continues at coordinate 6,645 of PLZT01000299.1, forward strand.
CTGGCGGCGTTCAATCCCGCGCTTGGCGTGCGCTTCCTCGCGCGCTCCGGCCCGCGCGAGGCGCTGCTCATTCTCGGCGCGCTGATGCTGGTCGTCACCGGCGGCGAGGCCATGTACGCGGACCTCGGGCATTTCGGCGCCCGTCCGATCCGCGTCGGCTGGTTCGCCGTGGTCTTTCCCGCGCTGCTGCTCAACTATCTCGGACAGGGCGCGCATCTGCTTGGCGGCGCGCCAATCCCGGCCGGCAAGCTGTTCTACAGCCTCGCGCCGGCGCCGCTGGTCGCGCCGCTCGTCATTCTGGCGACGCTGGCGACCGTCGTCGCCTCGCANNGTCGTCAATTGGGGACTTTATCTCGGCTGCGTCGCGCTGGTGATCGGCTTCGGTTCGTCCTCGGCGCTGGCCGCCGCCTATGGTCTCGCGGTGGCGGGCGTGATGCTGATCACCTCTTGCGCCATGGTTCCAATCGCGCTGCGCTATTGGCGCTGGAGCGTCGCGCGAACGGCGCTTGTTTGGGGTCCGTTCACGGCCATCAACGGCGCCTTTCTCGTCGCGAGTTCGCTAAAATTCCTGGAGGGCGGCTTCGTGCCGCTCTCGGTCGGCGTCGCGGCTTTCCTTGTCATGGCGACCTGGCGCTGGGGGCGCAAGGCGACCTTCGCGGCCTATGCCGCGCGCTCGACGCTGACCATGGCGGACGTGGTCGCGCTGCATCGCGGCGGAACAAGTTTTCTCGAACGCAACGCGCTCATCATGGCACCGGCGCGGGTGCGCCGTCTCGCTGACCGCGCGCCCGCGCTTGTTGGGCTGTTATGGGAACGCTACGGCGTTTTTCCGCGCAATCTCATTCTCGTCGAGGTGGTTCACCCCAAGGTCCCCTATATCCATGAGCATCGCTACCACGTGACCGTCTTCGACCGCGACCAGGATCGCGGCTGCGTCATCGGCGTCGAATTGCGGTTCGGCTTCATGGAAGAGCCGAACGTCGAGCTGTGTCTCGAAGATTTGGCGCGGCACAGGGAGATCGACTTGCCGGGGGATCCCGGCCAGTGGATCGTCCATGTCTCGCACGAGAATTTGCTGCCCGCGCGACGGATGAATCTGTTCAGACGTTTACGCCTGCGATTGTTTCTCTTCCTGCGGCTCATCTCCGGCTCGGCCTATCACACCTACCATCTCGGCGAGGACGTTCAACTTTCGGCGGAGATCATGCCGGTCAGGGTGCGATAGGGCCGACGGGCCGCCCAGCGGCTTCAGGGCAAGGAGGCTCGGGCGAGCTTGCCATTGGCGTTGCGCGGCAAGGCCGCCAAAACCCGCACCGCGCGGGGGCATTTGTAGCCCGCGAGATGGCGCGCGCAATGCGCGAGAATCTCCGCTTCATCCAGCGCCTCGCCGCTCCGCGCGACCACATAGGCCTTGATGATGGTCGTTCCGGGGTCGCGCCCGGGTCGCTCCGCGACCGCCGCTTCGACGACGCCCGGATGAGCGATCAGACAACGCTCGACCTCCGCCGGCGAGACGCGATAGCCGCCGGCGTTCATCACCTCGTCGGCTCGCCCATGCAGCCAGATATATCCGTCGGCGTCGATTTCCACGAGGTCGCCCGAGACGAACCATTCGCCGCGCAGCGCTTCCCTTTCCTCGTCCGGACGGTTCCAGTAACCGAGCATCAGCCCCGGCTCGTCGCGACGCATCGCGAGAAGTCCGGTCTCGCCCGCCGGCATCGGCGTCGTTCCATTTTCGCGCGGCAGGACCGCGATATGCCGGCCCGGCTGCGGGCGTCCCGGTGAGCCGGGCCGCGCCGGCGTCGTCGGTCCGCTCGACACGAAGGTGGAGATCTCGCTCATGCCATAGGCCTCGAAAATTTCCTTGCCCGTGCGCTCGCGCCATTCGGCCAAAAGGCTCGGGGCCAGCGCCGCGCCGGCCGAAAGGCCGTGGCGCAGCGTGGAAATATCATGGGCCTCCAGCGCGCCAGTTTTTAGAATTTGGCGATAAACGCCCGGCACGGCCGCGAAAATCGTGGCGCCATGACGCTCGATGAGCCGAGGCCAGATCGCCGGATCGGGGCGGCCATTATAGAGGATCGCCCGCGCGCCGCTGGCGAGCGGGTCGATCACGCCGACGCCCAGCGTATAGGTCCAGTTGATCGCGCCGGCGTGCAGCATCGCGTCGTCACGCGTCAGGCCCATCCAGTGCGGATACATGATTCGCCGCGCCCAGGCGGCGCGATGCGCGTGCAGCACGCCCTTGGGCCGGCTGGTCGTGCCGGAGGTGTAAACGAGATAGGCGGGATCGTTCGCGCCGGTGTCGGCATAGTCCATCGGTTCGCTCTCGAGCATCCGCTCGAGATCGGCGCCGCGCAGCACATGGAGACCAGGAGCGTCATGCGGTTCGCGCTCGAACGAGGCGCCAAGCAGCAGCGCGGCGGCGCCGCAATCCTCGCGCAAAAAATCCGCCTCCTCGAAAGTGAGCTGCGAGGAGGCCAGCAGCGCCACATGGCCCGCCGCGATGGCGGCGAAATAGGCCAGCGCGGCGTTGGCCTCGTTGCCCATGCGGATCATCACGCGCGAGCCCGGCGGCAGGCGAAGCGCGTCGAGGCCGGCGGCGAGGCGGCGCACCTTGTCGTCGAGTTCGCCATGGGTCCAGCGCAGAACGTGGTCGTCGCCGACAATGGTCAGCGCGGGCTTTTCGGGCTGAACGCGTGCGTTCTCGGCGAGGCAATAGCGCGCGAGATTGAACCTCGCGGGGACGGGTTCTCGGATGAGTAGGTTCTCGCTCATGCGGCGTCTTCTCGCATCGGGCGCGCGTCTTCACGCAATCGGCGAATTCTCATGACGACTGGATACCGGCTCAAAGCCGCCTCCCGAAATCGAAAAACGTATCGGATGACGCCCGGGCCGCTGGCGATTTGGAATCGCCGACGGCTCTCTCGACGGTGGGCGCCGGGTGATCTATACGACAAGCTTGATCGAGTCGTTGAACGGTAAATTCCAACGAAAGGTTCGCGTCCGCGGCCATTAATCCCACCGACGAAAACGCGCCAAAGCGTCTCTCCCGTGTTGAAGCTGGCGCGGAAAGAATGGAAATCGCCGCCGCGCAAGCGCCATGGACGACGCCCAATCGGCCATCCCAATCGACGGCGTATTCATGCTGACGTGAGGAACTGGGCCTTCGCCGGGAAATCCCAACAACTTTGCGGAGATAGCAGAAGAATGAGTATTTCCCCCTCATATGGCTCCGCCCTGGCTCGGCGCTCGGTTTTCCATCTCATGGCTTTGGTTGTCATCTTTATCGGCTCGGTCGCTTTCGTCGGCGTTTCAGGCGATTTCCCTCTTCGCGACGATTGGTCTTTCGCCATCGCGACGCGAACGCTGGTCGCCACGCACATTTGGATGCCGCACGGCTGGAGCAGCATGACGCTGATTTCCAACGCGCTCTGGGCGGCGCCGATCTGCGCGGCCTCGCCCTGCGGCTTCGATGATCTACGCCTCACCACCCTCCTCGCATCCTTAGTACGGCCGGCTCAAACATGAAGTGCA
>PLZT01000327.1 GCA_003152255.1 Methylocystaceae bacterium
ACGGCGGCTCGGCGCTCGCGGCGGGTTCTCGCGCGGTGTTCGCCATCGTCGCGACGCATCTCGCCGCCTGCGCCGGCGCGCTGATGTGGAGCGGGCTGGAGTGGGTTCAGCGCGGCAAGCCGTCGGTGCTGGGGCTGATCTCCGGCGCGGTGGCGGGGCTCGGCACGATCACCCCGGCCTCCGGCTATATTCTGCCCTGGCACGGCGCCGTGATCGGGCTGATCGCCGGCGCCGTGTGTTATTTCATGTGCACGGCGGTCAAGCAGCGGCTGCGCTATGACGACACGCTCGACGTGTTCGGCGTGCATGGCGTCGGCGGCATGCTCGGCACGCTGCTGGCCGGCGTGTTCGCGACCCGCGCGATCACCGCCTCGGCCGACGATCCCGGCGTCTCCGGACTGCTCGAGGGCGACGCGCATCAGTTCGTCACGCAGGCGATTGGCGTCGGCGTGACGGTGGTCTGGTGCGCGGTCGGCACTTATGTCGTGCTGAAGTTCGTCGACGTGCTGATCCCGCTGCGCGCGGAGCCCGACGAGGAACGCGAGGGCCTCGACATCGCGCTGCATGGGGAAGCGCTGCATCAGTGAGGGGGACTCCCTTCTCCCGTTTACGGGAGAAGGTGGCCCCGCGAAGCGGGGTCGGATGAGGGACCACGCCGCCCCAGCCCACGCCCCGCGCTTGCACCCCGCCGACGCCGGCGCCATCTTGAGCGGCGCGGAGATTTGCGATGGCCGAAGATGTTACGAAGAAGGCTTTGAGGTTTGGTGATCAAATAGACCTCAACGATATGAAATCCCTCGAAGCGTGGCTGAACAATTGGCCCCGCGAATTTGCCGTAGTGCTCGCGGCTCGCGCTGCTTTGCGGGTGCCGCCGCTCGACATTGCGGTGCCGGAGACAGCGGAGGGCGCGCGAAAAATCAGAGAATTGATCTCCTCGTTGTTCCGCTCAAGCGCCTTGGCGCGGGTTGTAGCAAAGTATCCCATTCGCGCCCAAGAGCTTGCCGCCGCTGCCCTCAACGCGGCCAAGGCCAGTAGCGAGGCAGCCGATTACGCTGTCGAAACCCAGCTCAGCGCCAACCGTGCCGTCGCCAACGCGGCGCACGCCCTTGCCTACGCGGCCGCTTACGACCCCGCCGCCAACGCCGCTGCTGCCACCGCCTTTTTTGTCAACATTGCCGCTGCTGCCATCTCTAGCGAAACGGTCGCCGCCGCCCGTATAGCGCTCTCCAATGACACGCGTTTTCTTAGTGATGGTGGGGCGACCGGGGAACTGGCGGATTCACCGCTATGGTCGGGCAGAACGCCGCCAGCGGTTGCCGAGCTATGGACCACATTGAAAGCGGCCTTGCCGCCCGGCGAGGACTGGGAGGTCTGGACCCGCTGGTACGACGAACGCCTCGCCGGCGCGCCCTCGCGCGGCGAGGCTTACGAGCTCGTCTTCGCGAAAGTTCCCGTCGAAGTTTGGGACAAAGGCCCGCTGCGGCCAATCGCTGGATCAAGGAGCATTTACCGCCGCCTCCGCCAGCGGTGAAGCCGCTGGAGAATATTCCATCCGTCTTCACCTTCGGCTGGAGCGCTTCCCACAAAATCACCGTCGTCGCCGGTCCGCAAAACTACCCGGTCTTTCCCTTCGCCGTCAGCGAGGCGGATCACAAGCAGTGGCTGGAGACGAGTCGCGTTCAGGTCGAGCGCCTGCTCGCCGATTTGCACGCTGGTCGTTTCAATCTGCGCCCCGATTATTGCGAGGCGCTGGAGCGATATGCCGCCGATCTGCCGCCTGCGCCGGGCCTCGGCAATTTCGTGCTGGCCGATCAGGAAGCGCGCTTTCTGCGCGATCTTTTCGCCGCCGAGTCAGATTTTATTCCCGCGCCATTCGCCTTGCGTTTGAAGAACATCTTGCAGCAGCATATCGCGTTGCGCGGTTTTTATCCTGAAGTTGAAAGACTTTACAGCGCCATTCAAAAGGGCCATCTCGAAAAGCCCTTGCCCTGGGACAATGTTGAGAGCTTTGGCCGCACCATTCGCGAGAACACGCCCGACATATTCGAGCCCGAGGTTTCGAGAGGGCTGCAGGAGGTCGAGCGCTTGCCGCCGGTCATCGAGCTTGAGCCCGAGGACATTCGCCGCGATCCCAAGGCAATTTTACCGCCGCCCGATCCGCTCGGCGAAGTGAAGCCCGAGAACTCGCGCTGGTTTGGCATCGCCAGCGTCGTCAACGGCGTTTGGAAGGTTGTCAGCAAAGGCAATGATGCGAACCAAGCACTGGAAGGCTGGGAACACGTGGCGCATAAATTGGGCGAAGATGCGGGGCCGATTATCGAGTCGCTAAGAGACAATTTCCCGCAACTCTGATCGGCGCGATCGCTTGCCCGCGCCTAAATGACGCCCACGCCGTCATTGCGAGCGGAGCGAAGCAATCCAGGAGTCGCGGGCGGCCCCTGGATTGCTGCGTCGGCTTCGCCTCCTCGCAATGACGCGTTTTCGGGCGCGCCGCTCCCTCCCCCGCTAATGCGGGAGAGGGGGGACATCGCCCAACTCACTCGATGATGCTGGCGACGACGCC
>PLZT01000362.1 GCA_003152255.1 Methylocystaceae bacterium
CCGGTGAATAAGACGGGCTAGCGTCTTCACATTGCCAATAACCGCCTGGCCGCCGTCATCTGCGAGAACATGCTCGACCCGCACGTATCGCTCCGTGCCGTGGCGGAGGCGCCGCTGGACTTCGACTTGCATCGTGAAAGCCTTCAGCAGGCGAGTCGCAGCCGATCCGAGCGCTGGGAGCGCGCTGGCAAACGCCGCGCTTCGCTTTCCTATGCCGCAATATCCCACGACTTCCTTTCTCCCCCTTGCCGCGCCCCGCATATTCCATCGGCGTTCGATCTTGGCTCGGGCGTGGTTGAGCCCGAAGAACAGCGTCTCGTTCAGCAACTCGTCGCGCATGCGCCCGTTGAAGCTTTCGCAAAAGCCGTTCGGCATGGGCTTTCCCGGCGCGATGTAACGCCATTCGATCCGATGTTGGCTCGCCCACGACAGTATGGCGTTCGAGGTGAACTTCGTTCCGTTGTCGGAGACGATCATGCCTGGTTTGCCGCGCCTTGCGATCAACGCCGTCAACTCGCGCGCGACCCGTTTGCCCGAGATCGAGGTGTCGGGGAGCGCGGCCAGCGCCGCGCCGCTTGCCCCCGCGCTGAGACGAAGTCGATCACGTCGATCGACGGCTGGAAGGAGCGGCCGCCACACAAACGCCCCAGTCCGGCCGTCTTGTCACGGCTCAGCCAGGATAAATCTAGCGGCATGGATTCGAAGATGTCATTCGGCGAAGCGCACCGAACGCAAGCCCCCGCGGCGATGGCGGCGCTCGTCATCCCCGAACGCCATCGGCTACGCTCGAAAGCCGAGCGTTTCGTCAGAGAGATTTATCATAGGGAATATGGCGCTACGCTCGACGGCTTTCCGGCCAGGATGATGGCGATCCTGAACGAGCGGGGCGATATTCTATGCGCGGCGGGTTTGCGATCCTGCGACGACGGCTTTTTTTCCGAGCGCTACCTGGATTCGCCGATCGAAGCGGCGCTCGGGCGCCTTCGCGGGGAAGTCGTCAGACGCGACCGGGTCTTCGAGATATCGACCTTCGCCAGCCGCTCGCCTCATTCCGTTCCGTGTTTCATCCGCCGGGTGATCGAATATGGCGAGGATGCGGGTTTCGAATGGGGTTTTTTCACCCTCACGAACAGGTTGTCGCTGCTTTTGAATCGGATCGGCCTCGAGCTTACTCCGCTGGGTTCGGCAACTAGCGCGCGCATAGACGCCCCCTCTTCTTGGGGCAGTTATTACGAGACGGATCCGAAAGTGTGCGCGGGAAATCGGGACAGTCTCACGACGCGCTTCGCCGCCCGGCGCCGGCTCGTCGCGAATGCGTGAGGTATACGACGCGCTGCGGCGGCGCGCCGCGACGGACGGCGCAAAGCTAGTCTTCAGCGACGACGCGAACAGCCTCACGCGCGAGGAACTTTTACCGCGGGCGGGCGCGCTGGGGCGGGAGTTGCCCGCCGGCGCGAATAGAATCGGAATTCTGGCGTCGAATGACGTCGATTGGGCGGCGGCGCAAATCATGGGCGTCGCCACAGGCAAGACCGTCGTGCCCTTGCCGCCCTTTTTCAGCTCCGAGCAGCTCGGCCATATCGTTCGTGACGCCAATGTGGAGTTGATCCTCTGCGGCGAAGGCATGCGGCCATTGGCCGCGGCGTCGGGAATCGCGACGCATGCGATCAAAACCACGCAGCACGCGGCGCCGATCGAATTTGTCGAGGGCTTCAAACAAATCATCTACACCTCGGGGAGCACCGGCCATCCCAAGGGAGTTCGCCTCGGCGGCCGCCAAATCGGATGGTCGACGAAAGCGCTGGCCGAGGTCAGCAACGCGAGCGACGCGGATTCTTATCTCTCGATCCTTCCCCTGCCGCTGTTGCTGGAGACGATCTGCGCGATTTTTATTCCGCTTTTGGTTGGCGGCAGAGCGCATTTTTCGAACGAGAGCGCCAAGATTTTCGCAGCCGGCCAAGCGCCGAGCGTCTCGACCGCGTTCGAACGCGCCCGTCCCACCTCCAGCGTTCTCGTGCCGCGGCTGCTCGGGGCCTGGGTGCAGGAACTTACGGCCGCCGGCATGCGCGCCCCCGAAAGCTTGCGTTTCGTCGCGGTGGGCGGCGCGCCGGCGCCCGAGGCCCTGGTCGAGGCTGCCTGGGCGCTCGGAATTCCGGTTTTCCAAGGCTACGGTCTTTCCGAATGCTGCTCGGTCGTCGCGCTCAATCGACCCGGCGCGCGCAAGAATGGTTCAGTCGGACGCGCCTTGCCGGGACTTAAATTGTCTATTGACCAACAGGAAATCATCGTCGAAGGCCCCTCGGTCATGGATGGCTATCTCGGCGGGATGGATGCAGGCCGCGTCTGGCGCACCGGCGATCTTGGGGCGATCGACGCCAACGGCTATCTCACGGTGCATGGCCGCAAGGACAATCTTCTCGTCACCGCCGCCGGCCGCAACGTCAGTCCCGAATGGATCGAGACTCTGCTGCTGAGCGACCGCCGCATCGGCCTGTGCATGGTTTTCGGACATGGCGAGCCGCATTTGACCGCGCTGCTCGCGCCGTCCGCCGCGGGCGGCGAGTGGTTTT
>PLZT01000182.1 GCA_003152255.1 Methylocystaceae bacterium
ACCTGGGCGTCGAAAGAAGACTACGAAGCGACGGCGAAAAAGCTCGCCTACATGTTCCGCGACAACTTCGTCAAATTCGAAATGCATGTCGACGCGACCGTGAAGCTGGCCGCGCTGAAATTGGTCGTCGCAGCATAGCTGCGCCTTCGCTCGATTGATAAATTCGCCCACATGACGCGGTGACGATGATCCAGCGGGAAACAGGCCGGCTAGGGGGGCATTGGGCACTGGTTCGCGGAACATCACGCTCGTGACAGTGACGACCTGGGACCGGACGCCACCGTTGAAATCACCATCAACCCAAGGTGACGCGGTCTACGCGCCCTGCTATCGACCAAGCAAAGACAATCGTTCGATGGGGAAGCTTATGCAGTCTCCAACGGATCAGCTCAAGAGGGATTCCGGCGCCGTGAAGCGCGCCAATGCTTGGCCTGGCGCCAGAGGAATGCCCGGCGAAGCGGGGCCTACCGGCTGATTATCCAATGGTCGCGCCCAAATTCACGGCGCAGTGATCAGAACTGGCGAAGCGGCTCTGGTTGATCGACTTCGCAAGAAGGCCGGTAACTAATCGGCGACTTCGAAGGCTGAAAAAGGCGCGGACGATGAGCGACTTCAGCGCTCGCGCGGCCCGCTTCGGCGGAAATCATCCTCCGAGCTTTCAGCGGCTCCAGCGATAAACCACCAACCAAGGNNAGAATGAGCAAAAGCCTCCACGACTGATGCGTTACCGCCCGATGCGCGAATTCTGATCCGTGGAATTCGTTCAATAGCGACATAAGACTCTCCCAGCACGCTGTATTCCGCGGCTCAGACTATGGTCGTAGCCGTGGAGGTAACGTCGACCTGGTCAGATGAGTTCCTCAGTTGGGTCATGCCGAGAGGATTTATTTGGATCGCCGCTTCGAAGATCAATGCGTCGCTGCCGGGCGCTCGGCGGTGACTTGGCCGAATGAAAGGGTGCTGCGAGCCCTTGATCCCGCCATCGCCAATCCAGTTAAGCGCCTGGTCCATCCACCCCACATCGGTGCTGCGAAGGCAGCAAGTTGGTCATCGGCGAAGGCCAGGCCTTTGGGTTCGGCGGCGGCCTGGGCTCGCGTTTTGGTGGAAGGCATGTGGTCAATCCGGAAGCGTTGAGCCTGTCCGCGGCGGCATAGGTCTTGCCGTGGCCACATGGCGCCGAAACATCATGAACAATAAGATCAACTACAAAACGCATCAAACACCAAACATACCCTTGCTCTTACGCAAACATGCCGTCTCGGCGAATTTAAGACGCCGCCGATGTTAGGTTAAGCTAAGCTAAGCTAAGCTAAATTATAAATACTAATATATAACATTATTATAGAAAGGAATGGTTTATGGAAAACATAGTAATGCTAAAAGCGGCTATCTTCCAAGCTGTAGACGATATTATCAATCAAGCCTTGAGCCGCACTAATACTGACACGGTAACCGCAACCATAATGGCGCTAAATATGCTTGTCAATATGTTTACTGATGACATACGTGCTTTTATAAAGGAAAGAGAACAAGTTAATGCTGAAACATATGAAGAAACACTACCCGATTCCGATATTGTTCAAGATTGACGAACAGACGCTTGACAAGCTCGATAAAGCCACCGACGAACTCGGCCATACACGGAGTATGTTCATTCGCGACGCGATCTGTCGAAGAATTTTCGACTACGAAGCTCATGAGCGTCCTTTGATTTTGAGCCTCAAACCACCGGCGTCCCTTATCTCGCCTGATCCGCGAGTGGCCAAAGACGTCGTTGGTTAACATCTATGACGGCCAAGCCAGGCAACGACCGTTGCGCCGGCTTGGCGGCCTGCCGCGATCTTACCTTCAGAAGTCGGAACGAACGCTCGCAGAAAAGCTTACGATGCCAACAATTAATTTGCGGCTTTCTCTATTTAATTGCATCCCGCGTTCTAGTTCACACTGTACAATTCAATTCTTACTGTAATATTAGTTATAATGAGTGTAACATTGTCTAATTATACATTTAAAACGTCAATGAATTATGCAATTGAAGGCTATAGCAATAATATAGAGCGGATTACGTATTAGAATAGTCCGCTCAACAGTGGCTATTTGGTAGGCTTCATAGCGAATTTTGTTTCTCAATTAGTGTTAGTGCTACAGACGACAATGCAAAATTGTCCGCAGTATTATACAAATGAACAAGACTGGCTCGCGTACAATTGGAACAATGAGCGGGTTCTCTGTAATCCTCACTATGGCTGCACGATCGGACAATGGGTCCGAAAACTGGCCGAAGGTGACGCGGAATTATGCGTTATGGATTTTGTCGGACAGGATCGGAAGGGTTTACTGATCGGCGGTATTCACAGCTCGTCAAAATCACCCTCGCGCAACGGACCGATTGAGCCAATTTCATCAATCGGAGACGGGGGCAATTTTCTCCCACGGGGACATGTCGCGACCATAGTGACCGAACGCGGCCGTGTCCTGGAACCGCCACGAGCTATCCGGCGCCATCCGCCAGAGACCGAGCGTCTCCGCGATGGCGCGCGGCGAAAGGTCTGGGAAGCGGGAACGAACCCAATCGGAAATATCCATGCCATCGTTGGTCACCGCCGCCACCATTTCGGGCTGTTGAAGGCCAATGCAGTAGGCGATGTGGATTGTCACAGATTTCGCGCCGCGAATCCGCATTCGCGCGGCAGTGTTCGCGATATACCGCGCCATATAAGCGGCGGAGCGATCAACCTTCGTAGGGTCTTTGCCGGAATAGGCGCCGCCGCCGACAGGAACATGCGGCCCATAAGCGTCAACGACGATCTTGCGCCCAACGACGCCGGCGTCGCCGATGGCCCCGCCGATGACAAAACTTCCCGTCCCATTCACCGTCACGTGATCCGATGGCAAATGGCCAAAGAGTGGACCAATAGCGTGTTCGGTGAGAGCTTCCTTGATGCGCCATTGAATCGCTTGCGTCTCGCGCTCGCCATCGACTTCGTCCGCGTGTTGCACGGCAATAACCACGCGATCTATGGCGCCGTTGGCAGCAAGGGTCACTTGCGTTTTGGTGTCGGCTCGAACCCAAGGGGTAATTCCCGAACGGCCCAGTTCTTGAATGAGCAGGCATAGATCGCGAGCAGCCTCATATTCTCGCGGCAAGCCGCTTTTTGTTTCATTGGTGGCGAAGCCGACCATAATCCCTTGGTCGCCCGCACCGTCAGTGTCGGAGGAAGCCGCCAATTCTGGTGACTGAACCTGAATGTGATTTATCACCGTTATTTTGTCAGCATCCGGATACCCAATATCAGCCCTTTATCCTTCTGAACCTCTCGGGGCTCGCCGATCGGCGGCACGCGGATCGGGAGATCGCGGATTTGCTGTTTTTCCCGACCGGTGGCGGCAAGACGGAAGCCTATCTCGGTCTCGCCGCCTTCGTCATCGCCCACCGCCGCATTAAGGGGCCTGGCCTCCTTGGTGCCGGCGTCGCGGTCATCGCGTTATACCCTGCGTCTTCTCACCCTCGACCAGCTTGGACGCGCCGCCTGCGTCGTTTGTGCGCTGGAATTGATGCGCCAGGACCCGGCGAACATCGATGAGAAGGGGCGACGCCTTCTCGGCGATTGGCCGATTGAAATCGGGTTGTGGGTGGGCTCGGATGCTTCGCCAAACAGGCTCGGCAAAAAGGGCGACGCCGATCAAACCACCGCGGTTGGGCGTGTGCGGCGTTACAAGACCGGCATGGACAAGCGCGCGCCAGCGCCGCTGAAGACGTGTCCGTGGTGCGGCACGCCATTTACGACGCAATCTTTCGCCTGCGTCCCGACGGATATTGCGCCGCGGAACATGGAAATCCGTTGCGTCAATACGGCATGTGATTTCAAGGGCGATAGACCACTACCAATCCTGACCGTGGACGAACCTATCTATCGGCGGCTCCCAGCGTTCCTGATCGCCACTGTCGACAAGTTCGCGAGCCTCCCTTGGGTCGGCGAGACGGGAGCGTTCTTCGGCCATGTCGATCGTTTTGAAAAAGATGTCGGCTTTTATGGCGCGGCCGAGCCCGGTCAGGGACGCCCACTCGGCAACGGCTGGAGGCTCGATCCACCCGACCTAATCATCCAGGACGAATTGCATCTAATTTCGGGTCCGGTCGGCACCGTCGCCGGTCTCTATGAAGCCGCGATCGATCAACTCGCCTCGCGGAATATCGGCGAGCAACGTATCCGGCCAAAGATAGTCGCCTCGACCGCGACCGTCCGTCGGGCAGAGGCGCAAATCAAGGCGCTTTTCGACCGCCCAGCGACGAGCATCTTTCCGCCTCCCGGCATCGACCGCACCGACAGTTTTTTCGCCCGGACAGTGTCGTCTTCCGTCGATCCGGCGCGCTGGTATCTCGGCATAGCCGCGCAGGGGCGAGGGCCCAAGCTGGTCTTCCTTCGCGCCCTGACGACGCTCCTAGCCGCCGCACAGGCCGAATTCGACGCGGCCAAGGACGCCGGCTTCGACCCGAATCCTGCCGATCCCTACATGACCGCGCTTTGCTACTTCAACGCGCTGCGGGAACTTGGCGGCGCGCGCCGGATCGTCGAAGACGAGGTTCGCGAGCGGGCTCATCGGTATGGCTCCCAACGTCGCCGGCTCGATCCAAAAGATACACCATTCGGCGATCGTCGAATAATGGAGCCGATGGAACTCACGTCACGCGAGTCGACCGACAAGGTGGCCGAAGCGAAGCAGCGACTGGAGGCCTCTTTCGGCGGCACGGGAAATCCGATCGATGTCGCCTTGGCGACGAACATGATCTCGGTGGGCCTCGACATCTCGCGCCTCGGACTGATGCTGGTGCAAGGGCAACCGAAGACCGCCGCCGAATACATTCAGGCGACGAGCCGTGTCGGTCGCGACCATTCCCGGCCGGGCCTGGTGGTCGCGGTCCTCAACGTCCACAAGCCGCGCGNNCTCGGCGATCCGGCATGTGGACCCGGAAATGACGCCGGAACAGGCGGTCGCGACTTTGAAGGATCATCCTGGCGTCCGCGCACAGGTTCGCGACGCGATTGTCAGCCGCGCGCCCTCCGACGCGATCGCCGGCGGCGCGACAGCGCTCGCGGCCCAAATCGACTCGCTGATCGATGCTTGGCTGGAAACCGCCGACGTCCAAACGGCGGGCGGTGGCGCGTTCTGCTATTCCGCCGCAAAATCCCCGCATCGGTTGCTTCATCAACCGCTGGAGGCTGGCGTCGACAATCTCCCCGCCCCACAGCGACGTTTCCTTTGCGGTCGCTCGATGCGCGACGTGGAAGTCGGCGTCTTGCTCAAGGTCCGCGATCCTAACGGATCACCCATCGCGAACGCGGACGATCTCCAATGACGAAAAACACGCAAAGACAGAGCCAGCTCGTCTCGA
>PLZT01000594.1 GCA_003152255.1 Methylocystaceae bacterium
CCAACGAATATTGGCGGAGAGGGTGGGATTCGAACCCACGGTACGCTTGCGCGTACAACGGTTTTCGAGTTCTAAGATTCTCATGCTGGTGCGTGTCACCCTGTAGCTAAGCGTGTGCTCCAGTTCGCCATTTCTGTTCCGACAATTCTAGCTTGTGATGCCCGATACCGTGCTGTGCCGCGCGGTTCGTTTGCAATTCCGTTTGCAAAACCCCTTCAAGCCCGACAGCTAGGGAGAGGCGCATGAGCGGTTCCATCGCGGCCTTGTTTCAACGCCTGACGCAAGGCGTTTACGTGGTGGGCGTGGCCCATGGGGAGCCGCGCAATGCTTTCACCGCCGCATGGGTGATGCAGGTGTCTTTCGATCCTTTGCTGCTGGCCTTGAGCATTAATCCGCGACATTCGTCCTATGGACTGCTGAAGCAAAGCCGGGCGTTCAGCGTCAACGTGCTGAAGAAGAACCAGATGGCGCTGGCCGCCCACTTCGGTCGGCCGGCCCGCGCCGACAAATTGGCCTTGATGGACTGGACGACAGGCCGCGCTGGGACGCCATTGCTCCGCGAGGCCCTGGCTTGGTTCGAATGCCAAGTGGTGAGCGAACACCCGGCCGGCGACCACGTGCTGGTGCTGGGAAGGGTGGTTGATGGCAAGCTGGTGGATTCCGAAGCCGAGCCCATGACCTATCGTGAAACCGGCGCCATGGATGGCGCTTCGGCGCTGTTCCCCGAGGGTTTCGGCGATGCATGACGCCGCTGCGCCGCGATTTTCCATAAACCAAGGCGCCCTTCGGCCAACCACGCGCGTTAATCCTGCAGAGACAAGAACTCGACGATGCTTCCGCGGGAGCCCCGCGTGATAACGCGCCAATGCATAATGGTCGAAATGTCGGCCCGTGAAATGGTTGAAAAATTGGATAGGACGAGATGAAACTCATCTACAGCAAGGAGATTGTCTCGAAGAGAAAGGTGGCGCTGACCGAGGCTACTCGGGCGTTGATCGCGCGCGGAATCACGCCGAAGCTCGCAGCGGTGATCTGCTCGGCCGATCCCACGGTGGCGAGCTACGTCTCGGTAAAAAAGAAGCATACCGAAGAGGTCGGCGGCTGCTTCGAGGTCGTCGACCTTTCCACGTCAGCCACATACGCCGATGTTGAAAGGCGGATGAGATCGCTATGCGATAGGGCGGATGCTCATGGCGTCATTCTGGTGATGTCGTCGAAGCCAGAGATGGACGAAATTGATCTGACGAACCTTATCCCCCTGGGTAAGGACGTCGACGGACTGTCCGCGTCGAACCTTGGGGCGCTCGTACAGAACGGCCCGCATCAGATGTTCACGGCGCCGGCCACCCCGCGGGCTTGCCTCGTCCTCGCTGGGTCCGAGGCGGAACTAAAGGGCAAGCGCGCCGTGGTGATCGGGAGGGGCCGCACGGTCGGGCGACCGCTCGCAAACATGCTGATCAGCGCCGGCGCGACCGTCACCGTCTGTCATTCCGGAACAAGGGATATCCCGCGAATTACCCGCTCGGCGGAAATCGTGTTCGTTGCGACGGGAACGCCGCACCACTTCGGAAGGGACTATTTCAGGGACGGGCAGGTCATCATCGATGCGGGGATCGGCTTTATCGGCGATAAATTGGCTGGAGACGTCGACATCGCGGCCCTTGCTGATCTGGATGTGCAGGTGACCCCGGTTCCCGGCGGCGTGGGACCGCTCACTTCCGTTCTGATTCTGGAAAATTTGCTGAAGCTGATCGAAAACCGTGGCGGAAAAGCTCCCACCCGCTGACAAACTCGCTTTTCGAAGAGTGGCTTCTCGAACACCGAAGGCGCCGTATCATCCGGAAAATCCGTGAAGATGGCGCCTGCGCCGACAGAGCATCGGTCAGCCGGGCGTCAGGCGCCCGTACGACGCTGCCTGCGATGAGGCCTGCTATTTTGCGGCTTATGGCCATTTATTGTGGTTCTTATCGCATTTTCTGACGATGCGTTTGGCGTTCAGTTTGGGCTTCGGCCT
Source organism: Methylocystaceae bacterium (assembly GCA_003152255.1). Next base: position 2,015 of record PLZT01000594.1, read on the forward strand.
CGACCTCCTTCAACACGCGCTCCTGCTCGATGCGAAGCTGTTCCAAGGTTGGATCGTTGTTGACGAGATTTTGCGGAATCGTCCGCGCCGGATTGGCGGCGATCTGGCGCGCCGCTTCGCGCGCGGCCGTCGCCTCGCGATCGGTCTGCGCGGCGCTCCGCTCGGTGATCGCCGCCGCGCGCCGTTCCTCGGTCATATCCTTGACGCTCGCCGGGTCGAGCCGTGTTTGGGCTTCGTCTCGGCGCTCGCCGGCACGGACGGTTTCGGCTAGTCGCTCGGCGCCCTGTGCTTCCACGGTTTGGGTCTTCGCGAGGTCGCTTGCCTTGGCCAGGATGGCGGCGGTTCGGTCGCCGGCGAGCTGTTGCAAGGCTTGGGGCGAAACCTCGGTTTGTCCCGATTGAACCAGACGGGTGACGTCGGCGCGAACGGCGAGCGTATTGAGAAATTTCGTCGAGAGATCATTGAAAGCCTCTCGCGCGGATGGGTCGATGCTCTGGTAAACAGTGTCGACGGTCTTATCAATCTGCCTGAGGCTACCCGACAACTGTTCCGATGTTGCTGTGGACGGCATTGTAGGCTCCATCTTTTGCGATGACGTGACTTGGAAACCAAGGCCCGCGCCAACTTGCGCGAGAACCGTGCGAGCTAAATTTTGGATCGCGACGGGATTGCGCGGGTCGCTTTTGACGATGTCGCGCCAAGAGTGCCGGGCCTCATTGACGATGGCAAGAGCGCGATCTGTTTTTGGAATGCGGACCGGATTCGTCCTCGCCGTCTCGATGCGCCTCCGGGCGTTGTCGATCAGCGGTTGATTGGCCGGCTCGGCGGCATAGGCGCGGTCGCGGGCTTCTCGGCCGGGCCGTGGCCGATCGGCCGCCTCGACGATGGCCTTGTCCTTGGGGCCATAGCTTTGCGAGGACGCGCGTTCGGCGGCGCTCGTCGCCACGATCTTGAGAGAATTCGCCTGCGCGTGTTCGGCAAACACTTCTCGCCACGCCCGAAAGTCCTGCGGGCCAGGGGTGATCTTTTGGGCGTCGCCGTTGCGCACGCTCACGATGGCGTGGGCGTGAATATGGCCCGCGTCCGCCTTATCGGTGTGGACGCCAAACATAAATTTGTGATCCGCGAACTGCTCGTGAAGGAAGCTGCGAACCGATTTTGTGAAAGCCTCGATGTCCGTCCCAGCCTTCGCGGACAC
>PLZT01000136.1 GCA_003152255.1 Methylocystaceae bacterium
TTCGTCAACACGCTGATAAGGGCTGAACCGATTTTCTCAGGTTTTGGTAGCCAAACACGAAATCCATCGTCCCGTTCCCCAGTTCGTCTCGACAGCGTCGGGCTTGCTGAGCATCATGTCCAGTGGGCAAAAGCCAGCGGCGATTAACGCCGCGCGTAATTCGTCGAGTTCGAGCAAGGTGAAGAACCGTCCCGATGTGTCGCGAATCGCTCCGCGGCCGTGTTTTACGGATACAAACACAATGCTGCCGTTATTTAATACGCGGTAGGCTTCCGCTAACGCAATTGCGATAAGAGGCTGCGGAAGATGCAGCAGCGAAGCTGCCGCCCAAGCGCCAGCGAATACGCCGTCGGCAAAGGGGACGCAACGAAGATCACCGACGACGACTGGGGCATTGGAATGTCGTCCGGCAATCCGAGCAAGAGGCTCAGACCGATCGAGGCCGACAGCAGCGAAGCCCGCTGCGCGCAAAAACTTGAGGTCGCGGCCTGCGCCGCATCCAAGATCGACCACCGGTGCGCCAGCAGGGAGCCTCGCCATGAAAGGCGACAGCCATCGCTCCATTGATTGCGAGAGCGTGGCTTCCGCGTACTGCGCGGCGCGTCGATCGTAGAAGGCCCACGTGTCAGTCATTTCGGTGTGAGGTTGTTGATGAGGTACGCGCATTGTGGAGGTGACCGTGAGCGATTGGTTGTAGCAGCTGTTAGCCGGTCGTTTGCGTTCGTCGGCGGGGCTGCCTGTCTAATATCGGATGGGTAGTCAGAGGCAGATGGCAAAGCGTCACGTCGGATAGGCGCCTGTGCCCACATGTAGCGCATGTTCTGCTTTCGTTCCAGCCCTACCAGGGTATCCCCGGTCACTTGTCGTTTCGCATAAGGTAAGTATCCCCCGGCAAAGCCGGGGGCTTTAAGGTGTGAGCCGCTCGAAGCGGCAATGGGGTCGCTGACGCGGCCCCGCTTTCTCTTGGCCGCCTAAAGGCGGCTACGCAGCGTCACCGCCGCAGGTTCAACTGCTCCAAACGCGCATCTTTGTGTTCCTGGTTGCGGATATATTCCCGGATTCACCTCTTCGTCCCGCCCTACGGTCGAAACAAAATATCCTCGCGCCCAAAAATGTTGCCCGACGAAACTTCGTTTTCGTTCCGCATAAACCCGCGCCAAGTGGATCGCGCTCTTGCCCTTGATATAACCGACCACTTGCGAAACCGCGTATTTCGGAGGGATCGCGATCATCATGTGAACCTGATCGAACAAACGGCGAGAGGCCGCACCGTTGCGCCTGAGCCGAAAACGGCGGCGCCGGCTCGGCAAGATCAATCGAGCGGATAGGCGGTGATCAGTCGGGGCAACGTCTGGCCTTCGTCAATCGTCCAGACCGTTCGCACCATTGGCGCGCGACCGTCCGGAACAATCATGGGCGCGTCGACTGTAATGCGGATGCCTCCAAAGTTGTCGGGCGTCCTTCTGGTCGGCGGGTTTTCGAGAAAGTGCTGGCGGAGCGCAGCCACAAATGGAGCCGGTTCGTCTCGCGAGAACCCGCCGGCAATGAAAAACTTTGCTTTAGGGCCGCCGTCTTCGTGATCAAGGTTGAGGAGGTAATCTCTGACCTTGGCGTCCTCGATAATGCAGTCAGTCACGCAGGCGCCAGCTCAGACGGCAATGCGGAAATGATGACATGCTTCGGAGAGGTAAACTCGACATCGTATCCGACGCCGCCCTTGATGACGTGCACAACGGTCCCGGTCGCGCCGGCCGGGACGCTTTCGTCACCCTCATGGATATCTTTCACAGCCCGAACGCGCGCGTGCTCAGGAAGCGCCGGAGGCTCGGAGGCGGCCGCGGTCATTTTGCGCAAGGCGGAAGTCACCCCCTCGCCGAGGATCGTCCCGCCAAAAACTGTCTTGGGGCCGGCCATGGTTTGATGCTCTCTTGCGGCAACGGCAACGGCACCGCACGCGCCGTGCGTTGCCGACTGTTTTGCATTATATAGCACCTGATCGACGCCGGTCCAAAAGTAAGCGCGAAAGTAAGCGCTTCGCCGGCTTTGAAAATGAAATGCCGTTAAAACAATAACGTGTAAAAATTATCGGTGGAGCAAGCCGCATGCGTCGCCTCTTCTCGCCCTCACGGAATGCGAGATAGCGCTCCTCGACAAGCTCGTGAGCGACGTTGGCAACCGAAAATGCAAAGTCGGCATGCTCTCATTCTACTTGATCAAGCTCGCAAGGTTGGGCGGTTATCTCGCGAGGGCAGCAGATCCCCCCCCTGGCATGATCGTCGTGTGGCGTTCCGACGCCTAGATCGCATTTTCGCGGGCTTTCCAGCCATTAAAATGGAGCGACACGTCCGGTGTCGCTCGCGCTTATTTGGCGGACTGCTATCCATTTGATTTATCTCGAATCGTGTTCGCGCTTGATGAGTGGATTTTCGGTCGATTGGCGGATTTCTCGCGTCAGTTGAGCGGACGAATTCTAGGGGATGGCCCTTTGCGCCTCTGTGCGTGTCGCTCGCGCTTCATCATTGGACTGGGATCCCTTGATTTTCCGCGAATCGGGTTCGCGGCTCATTGTTGGACTCGCGCCGAATCAGTGGACTCTTTCGCGCTCCATGCGTGGACGAACTTCAGATACCCCTTCGCGGTGTCTTGGGGTGGTTTTCGCTGATTTTCCGGGCATTACCGACTGCGGTCCAGCGATGAACCGCGAAACCAGTCCACTCATGAAACGCGAAAATCCGACACCCGGATCGCATTTTCGCGGTGTCGGAAGCAGGGAGATATTGAGACTCAGTATGTCGATATTTCAATGCCTTACGCGTTGCGGGTTTGTGAGACTGAGTCAGGGTTTGTGAGACTGGCGTCAAAAACGAGTCGGAATTAATGAGACCAGCATGCAGTCAAATTTCGACGCCGTCGGCGGCTCATGGAGGCAGGGCTCGCATAGAGAAACGATGCGGCGGTTGGCGAAAAAGCCACAGGTCGCTTGACGCTTCGTCTCATTCGCGGCGGCAAGAGATGCGCCCAGTCTCAACAATTCCGACTCAGTCTCATGAACTCCGATTCATCCAGTCTCACAATTGTGCTCCGCCAGTCTCATAATGGTGCGCCAAAAATCCCCGAATTCGTCCCAGTCTCATGATCCTCTGTCGGAATGTCGCAATTTTTGGGACTCCCGCTCATTGAAATAAAAGGGTTTTCCTGTTGCACAATTTCGGGATTGATTCACAATTCCTGGGACTGGCGTCGAGTTTGATTCATAATTTGTGGAACCAGATTGCAGCGACACGGCAAGGCTGTCCATGGATTTTGATGACATGATGCCGTCGCGGAAGTGGTTGG
>PLZT01000267.1 GCA_003152255.1 Methylocystaceae bacterium
GTCGGGTGAATAAGACGGGCTAGGGTGTCGGTGCAGCCTTGTCCGCGATGCAGCCGCACGGCGGGCACAGGAGCTACTGGACGAACGCGGGCGCCATAACGGAAGCGGAATTTGAGACGGCGATAGCCGACATCCCCGAGGAGTGGCACCATTGATGGTGTGACGAGAGCCGCAGGCTTATTCGAGAAAGCCGCTTGCGATTGGTGTTTTTGTGGCGCTCCAGGCTCGGATCGAATCCGGTTATGCCACCATTTAGGAACGAGAATTGGCGGAGCGCGAAGGCGTTTTAGCGCACGAAATACCGGGAGGGAAATTTCTCGCTGGGCCTACTCATGGCTTCATGGGGCCTGCTTTATTGTGCGGTGCAATATTTCTCTTGAGGTTTTTGTGCGGCGCATATAAAGGAAGAACCATCTAAGGTTGCGAGGGATGCCCCACGTGCCTAGACTGAAAAGGACATCTTATGTCTACCAACTTCCCAGATATCAAAGCGTTCAGCACGGCTCCGATCGAGGCATTTACCACGGCAACTGCCTCGTCGACCAAGGGTCTGCAAGCCATCGCAGCCGAAACGACGGACTATTCAAAGAAGTCCTTCGAAAAAAGCCGAGTGCTCTTCGAGAAGCTGACCGGCGTGAAGCAGATGGACGAGGCGATCCAACTCCAGTCCGACTTCGCCAAATCCGCGTATGAGGATTTCGTCGCCGAAGCCACCAAGATTGGCGAGATGTATTCGAGCCTCGCCAAGGAAGCTTTCAAGCCGATCACGGTCGCGTCGGCTGCGAAGCCCTCAGTCGTCGCTGAGTCGTGGAAGGCGCCGGTCGCCGCGAAGCAGAACTGATTTCACGCGGGTTAGCGCGTCGCATCTCGGCCAACGAAAAAACGCTCGATTAGCTTCTGCTCGTCGAGCATTTTTTCAGTCGGAACGATAGCGCGCAGCGTCGCGGGCAGCTCTCACCATCGACTCTCTCAGGTGTATGCGTAGCCCGATCCAGAAATGCTCGGGCTCTTTTTTGCGTAGTCACCGCCCTATTGCTGGCCGCACGCGCGGCTTTCGCGCGTCGAGCTCGCCGCCAGCGGCTTCACCGCGTGCGTTCCGCCTTTCCTGTCGAGTCTGCAATTGCCTCGGTGAACGCCTTGCCTTCCGTGTAGCAAAATTTGTCGGACGGCCCCCTGCATTTCCGCCGTGCTTGAACTCCGGATGCAGCGCCTCATAGATCGCCTTGCGCCGGAAGTTTCCAGATACCTCTCTCGCTGGAGCCGCAGCTTCAACTTGATCCAATGTTCGAATACCCTAAGCTAACTCACAACGTCGCTCCCAAAAATCAGGGAGCAAAAATTCAGGGAGGGGGGTCATGTATCATAACTCAGCCCAAATATCCGCTTTCGTTTTTATGTTAAGCGCAGCATTACTCTCCGGATGTGGGAGTGGAGCAAACGATGAGGTGATCGGACAGATAATGACGGATTGCCAGTTGAATGCTCATAATGCGATGGAGACTTCACCTTTATCGGACGAAAAGAGGCACTTCGTAATTGGAGAGAATGTTGAGCGATGCTTGAAAGAAAGCGGACTGCAACCATCTAATGTTGCACAAGGTGATGAGTCTTGTTTCGAAACTCCTAAGTCAACTGAAGATGGCAAAGGATTCATCAAGCCCCTTCAAAAGTGTTGGAAAAACATCAAATCCTCTAAAAGCTGATATAAACTTTACTGCTGGTGCAAACCGTGCGGGGGACGCGGTTGGCGGTTTTCGCGCTCGGCGTCAGAGCTTCTTTTCTATTCCAGCGTCCGCAAGCGTGGGGTGAACCTTGGTTCCTCTTTGGAACCGAGCGCGCATCGCGTCTCCGCCATCCGCCAGTCCCACGGTCTCTTTCTCCGCGCGTATCGGTTCGCCCAGACGGCGCTTGTTGTTGCAGCAACCGCTCCAATCGGGATCTCGATGCAGACCGCCGCGCGGCTGCGCACGTGAGGGTGATCGCCTGCGGCGCTATCATCCGCCGCGTGAGATCATTGTCTCGAACGCCTTGATCAACTCCGATAATTCCGGCTCGTGAACCAGTTCGGCGGCTTCAGCCGGCGTGAACCATGCGGTCACGCGTTGATCCTTTTCTGGCCAGCTCTTGCGTTGGCGCACGACCTGCAGCGGAAACACGTCGACGCGGCACAAGAGCACGGCGTCATTCCTCAGACGTTTTTGATAATGGTACGAGCCGAGCTTTGATTTCTCGATCTTGCCGACAAGACCGGCCTCCTGATGCGCCTCGATGGCGGCGGTCGTATGCGGTTTGCGCCCTTTCATCGGCCAACCCTTGGGAATGATCCAGCGGCGCGTCTCGCGCGATGACGCGAGCAAAATCTCAAGGCCGTTGTGTGTTCGCCAGGGAATGGCGGCGTATTGGCGGCACGGTTCCGCGCGTGCCGGTTGTTTCATTCCCTTGGTCTTTGGATATTTCATCCGACGAACCTCGTCAGGACACAGCAGAGAACGGCGATGGCCGTGGTTATCGACGGGGTGATCACGCAGACGATGATGATGATGTCCTTGGTGATGCTCCAGCGCCGACCTCTTGTCGGAGCCGCGCTCTAGGGGAGATGCCGCCGTGAAGATTGATTGGTCTTCCAGAAACGATGGCGATGAGAAAATGCGCCCTGTTACGTTTTTTTGTAGTTGGTCGCCGACGAGAGCCCCAGCGAGGCGGCAATGCCGGGCACGTTTCGGAAACGTCTCCCCCCTTGTTCACGCAACAGGACACGGGGAATATTCAGACGTATTAAATTCGGCTTGGTCAATGCTGCTATTTGCCGCGCTTAATTCACCTGCCTTTGAGCCGACCAAACCGTGGGCAGACGGCTAGGCGATGATGCCGTGGCTCACTGTTGCCGTCGCGTCGTGCTTATTCAGCTGGCGCGCTTCTCAACAAGACGAAGTTCTACAGCAGGCCTTCGTTTGATGACAAAGAATCGCTTTTGTGAATCGTCTCAACGCCTTGTTCAACCGCGTCCAGTACGATGCTCGCCTCCTTCATTTTTAGCCGCTTTAATGTTAGCCGCCGGCGCTGGCCCGAGCCGATAGACCATCGGGAGCCAGTGTGGCGTCTTATAGTCGCCGGCTCGCTTCACAAGTGGGTAACGCAGCATGTTACCGTCGGCCATATAGACAAGCCGTGCAGCCGCAGGAACGCCGCGTATCTTGCGATGTCGCACCAGCGAGTTGATCGCGGCGATGGCCTCTTTCGACAAGCCAGACCACAGCACGATGTTGCCGTTCGAAAACGCCGCCTTATGGCTTCCGGTCAGGAACATCTCACAGTCGCCCTTGAAGCCGGGAATATGCCTGCTCATCTCCGCGAACGAAACGTAATCGAGGTCTTTTATGAGCTTTAGGATTTCCTGTTCAAGCATATTGGCTCCGTTTGAAGCCGCTCCAGCTCGGTGAGCGCGGCCTTCAAGAGCGACAACTGCTTGCGGGCCTTGCTGAAATAATTGCCCCGTCCTGAAAAAAGCCACGCAACGCCATCGCGCGGCGTGTTGTTATAAGCCGCCCGCGATGACGCACGTTAGCGTAATTGGCCAGTCGGCATCGCGCGTATGTCGTGAAGATCTTCATAGAGCGCGCTGTGTGCGCTTTTGTCTTCAACGACAGCCCAGCAAGCTCGGCTACGCGGTCAACGACGGCTTTAGCCGAGGTGCGAAATGACCGGAGCTAGGGAGACCACAATCATAATCAAGGCGATCCCGCCGACCACCCACACAAGACCCTTCAAACGGCTGCTGGAGCCGGTGTTGCTAATGTTGCTCATTTTGCCTCTTTACACGGACACGCCTGCGACAACCGTCGCACAAGCCGCATGCAGGATGTCCGCGTAAGCTCCGGCCTATGTTCAAGATCTAAGCGGAAGGATGCGCGATACAAGCTAGGCGTGAGATAACAGCTAGCGGCACGTTGTCGCGGGATGGTCAGCGCCTCACCATTGAAATGTGCAAGGCCCCGTTCGCTCGTCAATCCTTATTTGGTCGCGCCAGACCCTTCAGCGCAATTTGGCAATATCCACGTGGCGTCGAGATACGCCTCCTGCTCGTAGGCCAACAACACGGCAATCTCGCTGCATGAGCAAGGGATAATTTCCAACTTGATCGCCAACGCGCGCACGGCGTAGATCGTCGCCAACTGCTCGCGCAGCCCGGCAAGCTCGCCCGGCGCGGAACCAACCTCACGCTCCGCCGTGTGTAGGTAGCAATCTCGCTGCTCGGAAAGCCAGGCGCACAGTCCGGGCTCATCGCGTATTCGCCAAGCGACAACGCCATCCACGAGGCCAGGCGACACGACGTCGGGATTGTCGTGGCATATCCGCGCCAGCTCAGCCGCCAAGCCAGCGTGATCGGCAAACCCGTACAGATTCTCAAACGCGCCAGAGGCGTTAGCCTCACGAGCCAGCGCCACGACTCTCAAGTGCACGCGATGAGCGTCGTCAACGTAACGACGATCACCAGTGGCGATTGCATCGGCTGACAGACGCCGCTCCAGCTGTTCCATTCTCTCGTGTTGATCCATAACCATCTCCGATTACGTCCGTCACTGGGCCCGCATGTGCGGTCCTTGTCTTCATATTTACTCCGCGTGCTAACGCTGATTTTTTGACATCATGCGGCGAACTTTCTCGGCAGATGCTCTTGGTGGGCCGTCGTCTGAAGGTCGCGGCGCGCCGCTGTGTCGTCCCGCCGTGCCATGGCGCCTGTGCCTGCAAGCCTCGCGGTGATGGGGCTGTCTTTGGCGATCTCGAGATGTTGGCCGGCGCGTCGCGGCGAGTGCGCGCCGGCGCTATGTCGAGCCGATCCTGCTCAAGCTCGTGCGATGGTGGTGACGCAGCTCCAGTCCACCGTCGCGGGTAGGTGATGTCATCAAACGACGGGACGCGGTCGACGGACACCTGTGAGAGTCGGCGCGCCCATCATTTCTTCCCCGTGTCTCCAAAATTGGTTGACGTCCCGCGGCGGAACATTTCTCGGCGGGATGCTCTTGGTTAACCAAGCGAACGACCACGGCGAAATCATTGTGTCCGGCATCGCCGACTCCGTGGCGTATGATGCTAAAGTTCGCATCGACGTCAGCGTCGACTGGAACGGCGATATCCACATCGACGGCGGGCGGTTGAATTCCTACCGCGGGCAGCTCGGCGCCTATCGGCGGCGCGCCGGCGCGTCACATGGCTTGTTGGCGCCAATGACGCCCGGAAAGGTCATCGCCAGCTGTAGCGGGCGGCGCGCCGCGCTTGTCCGCTTTTTTCAATAGGGCGTTTGTCCTGATATGCCCTATCGACCAATTTATCGGGATTTCGACGCTGTTCTCGCCGGCTGGGGTCGCCACCGGGCGAAATGTTGCACGATGCGAAATTGGGTTCATTCAACATAGAGCCGTTGCGTAAACCATTCCCCGGCCATCGTTCGAAAAGCCGCGGCCTATAGAAGCGGCCGGGAGTTACGCCGCCAAGTTAGTGGCGATTACCCTAGCGATCGATGTGGACCGAAAACGTCGATTTTAGAAAACGGGTCACTGCTTCGAAGGCCTCGTCACCTTCCTTGAGGAGATGTGGGAAAAAGTAATAGCCGTGTGGCATCCCCTCGCGCACGAACAACTCGACATGCTCATTACCTGCGTCACGCAGCTTCCGCGCGAAGGCTCGGTTGTCATCGATCATGGGGTCATTGGTCCCGGACACGATCAGCGTCGGGGGATAGAAGCGCAGATCCCCGCGCGCTGGGCTCACATGAGGGTGTGACCAGTTCCGGTAGCGCACGACGTACGCGCCACGCACGTACCCGATAAAAGCTGTGTCATAGATGATGCCGAGGGGCGCCAGCCGTTCGAAAGATTCATATTGCTCGACGAAGAAATCGGTCAGCGGGCAGAGCAGTACGGCTGCCTCTGGCGGACGTACCCCCTCATCTTGTGCCTTTAGCGGCAGCACCGCGGCGAAGTTCCCGCCGGAAGAGTCGCCTCCGACCGCTATCTGCTCAGGGTTGCCTTCAATTTCCGTCCCGTGCTTCCGCATCCAATGGAGAACAGAAAGGCAGTCATCCAGGCCAGCCGGAAACGGCCACTCGGGCGCGAGGCGGTAGTTTACGCTGACGACGACGAAGCCTGTCTCTTTGGCGATGCGGCTGGTGATGTAAGCGGTGTCTTCCGAGCGGCCGACTGTGAACCCTCCACCGTGTATGTAAAGCAGCATGGGCCTTGACGCCGTAGCTTTGGGCGCGCTGAAAACCTGACAGCGGATTGGTCCCGCCGCGGATGGCGCATATATCTCCGACACGGCGATTTGGGGGTAAAGCTGCGCCGCCGTTGGCGGCAAATCCATAGGATCAATCGGATGATCCTGTCCGATATAACCGTTGCGAACTGGCTGGATCATAAGTTGCCGCAGGGTCAACGGCGACCGCAGCTTCGCGAGCAAATTGTAATATGAGGCGGCCGGGTCGGCCGGGTTGATATGAGATAAGCCTGGCCCGTCGAGGCGCTGGTCAACAGCCGGCGTGGCAATGTGATCATTCATGACGCGACGATACCATTCGAATTCGCGAGAACGTGCATGAGCCGATAGAATCCGGCTAGGCGAGGAAGAGTCAAGGTCGAGCAAGTAGGTTTTGTGATCAATCATTGGATGGCGCGGTCGGTGCCGATGGGGCGATAGCCGCTAAAGCCAGTGTGTCTGACGCAGATTGGCGTTTATCGATAGGGTGTTTGTCCTCATATGCCCTATCGACCGATTTATCGGGATTCCGACGGTGTTCTCGCCTGCTCGGCGCCGGCGTCACGCTAGCCGCGCGCGCGAGCTAGAAATTCATCGCCGTAGTCGCGCCGCTCGCGCGCGGTGAGCTTCCGGTTCAGATCAACACCAATTCATCCCAAAATATATCCCCGTCGCTCCTTGGCGTGGCGCTGCTTCCGCAGCGCGGCATGGGCCTCCATGGGCGTGGGGTAAGGGATCATGCGCATTTGTCCGCCGCGTCCGATACGGCCCCACTCGCGGATGAAACACCACATGCCGAATAAATCGCGTTCCACGGCAAGGCGATAGAATCGAGCCATGTTCTTGTCTGCGTCAATACGGCAAAGCCGCACGGAATAGAGCAGGCGCGCCTCTTGCGCGGCCAGCCAGTCCTCGATGTCGGTTTGCACTGGCGTCATGCCTTGAGCCTCGAAATCGTCGAATGGCTCACATTATAACCGCGACCAATTTCGGCAAGCTTCTCCGCGCCATGATCGCGGCGCTTGATCGCTTCGCGCCTCTGATGTCGCCGGCGCGGGTGGACGTGCCGATCCTGGGGTCGATGCTGCCAGGACTGGTTTCACAACGGTCTCGTCTTGCTGTCGTCACGACGGGGCTTGAAGGCGATCACGTTGTCATGCGTGGCGACGGTGGCCGGTGTGTGCGCCTTGCGGACCCTGGCGGCCTTCTTCCTGGTGGGCGTGCTCCTCATATTTCTGCGAGCGCGGTCGATCAGCGCCTGCAAGCGTCGCTCGATCTCGAGGTGAACGTCCTCAAGGTCATCCAAGACAGCCTCAGCGGTGTCCAATATTTGATTCGGGCTTTGGGGTTTCTTGCTGTCGCGGAATAGAGCTGCCGCGCCTCGTGTCATAGATGAAACCATGTCCGCTTGGTCTCTGGCGATGTGGCGGAGGTCCGCCAAGATCAGGCGCGGCGGTTTGGTGTCGGTCAGGGGCTTGGGCCTTTCTGAATTAGGGCGAATGCCAGGGCCATGCGGCGCGTTCATGGAGATAGGGTGTGTATTGGTGGCGCGGGTGTAAGGGCGCCAAGGGTGGGGCGCGCGTCCGCGCCCTCAATGCCGGTTGCCTCTGGTGACACGCACACAAAAAAACCCGGCCATTGCAGACCGGGGAACCGCGGACACCTGGGCATTAGCCGGTAGAAGAGTGCCGGCACAGCAATCCCAAGTAGCGCCGCGATGGGCGAGTTCAAGCCCGCTACAGTTTGGCGGCCATCTTCGCATGGTTCTTGGCTTGCTCATCACCCGCATGACGGCACCGGTTAATCGCGCTGTCCGCCTTTTCTCCGAGTTTCACTGAATCGCCCTGTCTCGACGTCAAGGCGTCTATCGCTGAGCGAAAGCTGGCTTGCGTTGGCCGGGTGCTGGTGTTT
>PLZT01000336.1 GCA_003152255.1 Methylocystaceae bacterium
CGGCCCCGAACACGGATGAACTGGCGGGTCGTTTTGCGTTTAGGAGTGCGGCTGACGCGTCTTTGCTCGGCAAAGGGTAAACCCGCTAGCGCCGGCATCGATTCAGCGCACAGGGGGGGCCCGCGCTGTGGCTGGGGTCATCAGACGATGCCGATCCACGCCTTGTGTTCTTCGCGAGCAAACACGCCGACTGGGAAGCCTGTGATGAAAGTTTACACTGCTGGTTCAGATAGTTCTCTGAAAACTCTCGCCGCACGCATTTTTGTCGCCATTTTATTTAGCTCGTTCGCCGGCGCCGCATGGGGTCAGGGGGCCATTAAAACAAAGTTTGAGGCCTGGGAATTTCGCTGTGAGACACCCGCTGGGGAGACCTCCGAACAATGCGCTTTGACCCAGACAGTCAACGCAGAGGACGCGGCCAACGTTAAACTAGGGGTGATGATCATCAAGCCCAAGCAGACAAAAAACGGGGTGTTTCGGGTCATCGCGCCACTGAGCGTGTTCCTGCTCAATGGCGTTAGCTTAAAGATCGATCAAACAGACATTGGTCGCGCGGGCTTTTTCAGATGCTTTACCTCGGGCTGCCTGGCGGAAGTGATCATAGACGACAAGCTCATCGAGCAGTTGAAGAACGGTAAGATCGCGACTCTCGTTATTTACCTAACGCCTTACGAAGGCATCAGACATCTTTTGATGCTGAAGGGTTTCAGCGAAGGGTATGAAAAACTGCAGTGATGTCGATGCAACTCCAATCCACCATCACATGTCCGCATTGGGGTCATCAGGCGACGGAGACAATGCCGACGGATGCCTGTCAGTTTTTTTATGAGTGCAAGGGCTGTGGCGCGCTGCTCAAGCCGCACGTTGGCGACTGCTGCGTGTTTTGCTCCTACGGCTCGGTTCCATGTCCGCCCATTCAGGCGGCTTCCGAGGACAAGGAAAGCGGGGCCTGCTCTTGTAAAACCTCGTCCTGTTGAAAAACACGTCAGTCGCATAGGATGCAGGCGCCAAACCGAATCAAGAGCTAATCTGAACCAATGCCCGAAATGCCCATGCCAATCGACCAACCATCACCCGCGCCAAGCGGCAAAGAAAGGTCGCCATACCAAGCGGACAGATTACGCGGGGTCAAGGAAGCGCGGACGGCGATCGAGGTCTTGAAAGTCAAATGGCCTGCGATTTTCAACGACCCAAAAACCATTAAGCCGCTGGCCAGTCCCGTCTTGTCTCAAGTCGCCGCGGCCCTCGGCTGGAGTCTCGGCTATACGCGCGGCGTGTTTCATGTTTGGAAAAGCCGCAACGACTATTGCCGCGCTGTTCTCCGCGATTCCGTCCGCATCCATCTCGACGGCTCGCCAAGCGAGGAAGTTGTCGACGACCGAGCCCGAGAAATGGCGAAAGCTCAACTCGACAAGAACGCCGCGCGCAGTGCCGCGAAACGCGCCCGCGAATTGGCCGAGGTGACCGCCAAGAGCGCGTGAGACGATGATTTTGCCAGTCTCGTATCCGTCGAGACGCGCGCATAAGGTTTCCGTCCCGACCTGCCATCAACGTCCCGTAGCATAGCTAATGTAAGCTGTTATTGACGCATACGAGGTGCGCACCTAAGACCACGCGACCAGATTCGACGACGGATTCAACCGACGCGGCTACCAAGTCTGGGGAGGAAGAAGGCGGATGCATTTGTTGCATCCGCTTTTTCGTTTTGCGCCAAGCGCGCCGTCGTCTTGCGAGGAAAATCGAATTAGCAAACACGTCGCCTAAGCGATGATGTAGTCGAGGAAAGCATGGTCGATAAAGCCAAACACATTGCATCTGCCGCTGAGGCGCTCGCGGTTTTTCAGCGGCGCTGCGGCACCATTGAAGAGCACGCCATCGCAGACCTGATCTGCGATCTTGGACACTTGGCTGAGGAGCGCGACCTCGATTTTATCAGCGAGGTTAGGCGTGGTATTGGCCACTGGTTCGCGGAGCATCATGCTCATGACAACGATCATCTCGGGCCGGACGCCACCGTCGAAATCACCATCACCCCAAGGTGACGCGGCCTGCAGGCCCTGTTATCGACCGAACAAAGACAACCGGTCAATGGAGGATCTGATGCAAGCTCCTATGGATCAGCTCAGCTTAGCAGGATTCTGGCACCCTGACGCGCGCTGATCTCGCCGACGCCGTACTTCGCCGTATTGGCCTTTCACGCGTAGAATCGATGCATCAGGATTCCGACGTTGTTCCTGCCTGCTCGGGACTGGCTTGCCTTTGTGTCCAAGATCGTGCCGTGCACGCTCGTCGAGAAACCGTTGGCACGCCTCGAAATCCTGCTGATAGCCTTCGGGCAGCGTCACTTTCTTGCCACTTGCGAGGCTTTGTGCCGGCAGCGATTGCGCCGCGCTCAGTTCCGGGCAGGTGCTCGCGCCGCCGGGATCCGCCGCCGGACGACGATCTGCGTCGCCGGCTGCTTGTTGGCCGCGAGAACGATCTGCGCGCAGGCCATGGCGTCCGAGAGGGCTTCGTGGTGGTTGAGAGCGATGCGGAGCTTTCGGCAGACATCGGACAGCTTGGTCGGACGGATGTTCCAGGCGCGCCGGGCCATCTGAACAGTGCATCGAAATGGCAATGACGGAACGGGTATGCCGTAACTGGCGCAGCAGCCGTGAAGAACCCCCTTGTCGAAAGCGGCGTTGTGCGCCGCCAAAAACTCGGCGCCTTCGAGGAGCGGCTCGAGAGTCGGCCAAAGCTTCCCGAAGTCGGCTGACTTCGCCACGTCATTCCATGTCAATCCATGGATATAGGTGAACACGAACTCTCTCGTCGGCGGCTTGATCAAGTGAACCGCCTTGTCCACGATTTCGCCGCCGACCACTTTCACAAGGCCGATCGCGCACGCACTGTCGCGCTCGTAGTTCGCGGTTTCGAAATCTATCGCGACAAAATTCATGATCCCCTCGAACCTGTCGGTGGGTCTCCGGGGCTCGCAATCCTAGTCGACTCGCCTGGAGCGGGGTCCATAAGATATCCGCTTTTGCGGCGGACGGCAGGTTCGTTTCCCCGCTAAATTGACACGTAAATCGGCACGAATAAAGAGGTACGTCCGAATAGGTGCGAAGACTTCTCCACGATTGGGCATCCTTCGCAGCCACGAAGCCGATCTATCCCCCTTTCGCAACCCTTGCGGGGCGTCTCCATGGCGCCGTCCCGCTTTTGGAATTTCCGCACGCAAACCGAACAGACACCGTCCGAATCGGGGCCGCGCGATTCAGGCGAGGGAACCGTGTGCGATCCGCTAACGAGGGCGAAGCTAACCGAATGCTCTCCCGCTAATTGGCCCCGCGAGGTCGCCGCGGAAAAGGTTCGACGCCGGTCGCTATGCCCTACAGGAACGCCGACAACAGCGGCCACTGCTCAATGTGTTTTTGAATCATGACCCGCAGGCTGTCCATGGAGGCATCGAAGTGGGCCGGCCTCAGATCGCCTCGCACCATCTCATAGCGAAGATATACGCAGTAGGTGGCAAGGACATCTGTCAGGCAATAATCCGCCACTTCGGTCAACCGCCCAGCCGCCACATAGGCCTCGACCTGACTACCATCGACGCCTCCGATCTTCACAGGAATTTTCGCCAGAGCCGCCATCTCGGCGAGGCTGGGCTTGGTCGAGCCGCCATAGCCGGACAGCACGTCGCAGAGATCGATATGATCCGAGCCAAAGCGATGCCAATAGTTGCGGTGACCGCCGCCATGCAGTCCCGGTACAGGAATGCCGAGGGCGAAGGCGCGATAACGCAGCAGCGGCAGGTCGAAGCCGTTGCCGCCGAAGGTTACGAGGATCGGGCCCGTGCCGCGACTATCCACCGGAAGGCTTTTGACGAAGCCAAGCAGTAATTCCGCCTCGGTCTTCTCGCCGACCGAACGGCTGCCGATCTGGGTCACCGTCCAAGGACCGCCGCCATCGTCTCGCTTGGCGTAGAGCGCGGCGATGGAGATGATCCGGTAGATTGGGACCTTCAAGAACGCCGTCGTCGGATCCTCGCCATTGCGCGAGTAACGTTCCCCCAGCATCCGCCGAATGTCGGCGTCAGGCGTATCGTTAGGTTGCGCGAGGAGGCGACGCGCCGCTTCAAAATCGGGAACGGCCTCTATATCGAAGGCGACTAGCGCTGTCATGAATCAATCCAGTGTGAACGGGGGCCCCGCCGGCATGGTGTTGACGACGACATCAGAGCCCTGGCCGCGCGGGGGGAACGGGAAGGCACCGATCTTATCATCCAACTTGCCGGATGATCAGTCCCTCTGATTGATTGATCCGCTTTCGGCGATGGCGTGACGACGAGCCTCCGCGGCGGCAACCTCGCTATTTCCGTTGCTCACGCAGACTGAGAATATAGGCGGTCACGTCGCGAATCTGATCGTCGGACAGCTGCGGATTGGGCATGGCGTCGGGATGGCTGATGCTACTGTGCGTGGAGGCGAGGAAGGTCCGCAGCGTCCAATCGTCGCCCTTTGGCCCGCGCGCGATCTGTTCGAAGGACGGGGTAGGCGGCTTCGAGACAGGCGCCTGCTTCTGGTCGCTCGCGACAACATGGCAGGCAGCGCAAATCTTGTCCGCCACTTCGCGTCCTGCGCGAAGGTTCGCGACATGAGGCGTTCCGCTCGCCGCCGGAGCTGTCGCCGCCGACATTAGTGCGAGCGCGGTGAAAAGGCGTTTCATCCTGTGAGCCTCCCGTTTCCGACGAGGCACTTTACACCTCCCGCGCGGGAGTCAGCATTCTCTCTGGATACAGGGGCCAGCTTCTGACGAAGATCGAAGACTCAAAATGGGCTGTGACAAGAGCTGTCGGCCAACGCCGCCGCCCTCGAAGCCGGCTTGCAGTCGGCGGCGGACCTCGACAAGCTTCCGCCGTTGGTGTTGTTGAGCGCCCATGGCCAAATCCCGTTTGACTTTCGTCTGCCAGAATTGCGGCGCGATCACCAACCGCTGGCAGGGGCGCTGTGACTCCTGCCATGAGTGGAACAGCATCGTCGAAGAAACCGCGGGGCCGCCGACCGCGATCCGTGCTAGCCGGGGCCGCGCCTTCGCTCTCGAGGGATTGTCCGGCGAGGGTCCGTCGGCACCACGCGTCGTCACCGGAATCGAGGAGTTCGACCGGGTGACCGGCGGCGGCTTCGTGCACGGCTCGGTGACGCTGCTGGGCGGCGAGCCGGGCATCGGCAAATCGACGCTGCTGATCCAGGCCTGCGCGGCGCTGGCGCGGCGCGGCGCGCGGGTGATCTATATTTCGGGCGAAGAGGCGGTGGCGCAGGTGCAGCTGCGCGCGGCACGCCTCGGCCTCGCGGACGCGCCGGTGGAACTGGGCAGCGCCACCCAGGTCGAGGATATTTTGGCGACCTGCGCCTCCGGCAAGCGGGCGGCGCTGATCGTTATCGATTCGATCCAGACCATGCACACCGAAACCGTCGATTCATCGCCCGGCACGGTCACGCAAGTGCGCGCCAGCGCCCAGGTGCTGCTGCGCCACGCCAAGCACAGCGGCTCCTCAATCATTCTTGTCGGGCATGTGACCAAGGACGGCCAGCTGGCCGGCCCGCGCGTGGTCGAACATATGGTCGATGCGGTTCTGTCCTTCGAGGGCGACAGCGCGCATCACTTCCGCATGTTGCGAGCCTCCAAGAACCGCTTTGGCGCCACCGGGGAAATCGGGGTGTTCGAAATGACCGGGCTCGGCCTCGCCGAAGTCGCCAATCCGTCGGCGCTGTTTTTGGCTGGGCGCGACGCGGGTGCGCCGGGCGCCGCCGTGCTCGCCGGCATGGAGGGCCAGCGCCCGATGCTGATCGAGATTCAGGCGCTGGTGGCGCCAAGCTGGCTCGGCACGCCGCGCCGCGCGGTGGTTGGCTTCGATCAGTCCCGGCTAGCGATGATCCTCGCCGTGCTGGAGGCGCATGGTGGCTTGAAGCTCGGCGCTCATGACGTCTATCTCAATGTCGCGGGCGGCATGCGCGCTGACGAGCCGGCAGCCGATCTTGCTGCAGCAGCGGCGCTCGTCTCCTCGCTGACAGGCGCGCCGCTGCCGCCTCGCCAAGTCTATTTTGGCGAGATCGGCCTCTCCGGCGCCGTGCGCCCGGTCATTCACGCTGGCCCGCGTCTAAAGGAGGCCGGCAAGCTCGGATTTCGCTGCGCCGTGCTGCCGCAAATGCAGCAGACTAACGACGAGGATGATAGCGCCGGGGTGACGCCGCGTCCGCTCAGCGACGTCGGCGCTCTGGTCGCGGAGATCGCGCAGACCGCGGCGCGGCTCCGCGCATCGGGATGATCGCCTGCCGGGCTATCATCCGCCGCGTGAAATCATTGCCTCAAACGCCTTGATCAACTCCGATAATTCCGGCTCGTGAACCAGTTCGGCGGCTTCCGCCGGAGTGAACCATTCGGTCACGCGCTGATCCTTTTCCGGTCAACTCTTTCGTTGGCGCATGACCTGCAACGGAAAGACGTCGACGCGACACAAGAGCACGGCGTCATTCCTCAGACGTTTTTGATAATGGTACGAGCCGAGCTTTGATTTCTCGATCTTGCCGACAAGACCGGCCTCCTGATGCGCCTCGACCGCCGCGGTCGCATAAGGTTTGCGCCTTTTCATCGGCCAACCCTTGGGAATGATCCAGCGGCGCGTGTCACGCGATGAGGCGAGCAAAATTTCGAGACCGTTGCGCGTGCGCCAGGGCATGGCGGCGTATTGGCGGCACGGTTCCGCGCCTGCCGCTTGCTTCCTTCCCTTGGTCTTTGGATATTTCATCCGACGAACCTCGTCAGGGCATGGCAGAGAGCGGCGACGGTGCGCCCTGTTTCGCCTCTCTTCACGGTTGCTCGCCGATAGGACTGTGAAATCGACGCAACAGAGCGCTACCAAGCTAATTTGTCGGTTTTGTGGGGCGCGCCAACTTTAAGCGCGACGATCCAGCAACATCGACGTGTGAGAGTTCGTGACGCGTCGCAATCCTATGATGCAGACGACGCTCCAAACGAAGTCGGTGATCGTATCGATAAGACAGGGACACCGGTCTCGTAGGTAACTTGAGACCGGCGCTGTAATTATTTCTTTGCCTTTGCAGGCTTGCTCGCCTTGCTCGTTTTGCTGGGCTCGCTCGACTTGCTCGGCTTGCTTGACTTGCTCGGTTTGCTCGATTTATTGCCAGCCATCGTGAATCTCCGTTCTAGTGATCCGAATATTATTAGTCGCCCACATACTTCCGATAGACCGCGACCCAGTCGTGCCGAATGCTTCCTGAGCTTCGGCGAGCGTCACATCGCCGGAGCACGCAAGCACACAGAGCCGGGCCTCCAATCGATCCTTTCGGCTAGGCGATCCAAACCGAATCGGTCGACCGATGTCGCCGAGGCCACAGATTCGCAACGTTATTGGCGTCGCCTAAATAAAGGCTTAACCAAATGATGTGCGTGCGAGCCGTCGTCGCCAAATCGGGAACGGTGTCGAGGTGTCAAACAATGAGGTGTCCAGAAGTCATTTTACCGTCCGCGCCAAATCAATTGGCCTTCTTCCGCGCGATGCCCCTTCCAACGCCTTGCGGGGCCCAGGGGGGCTTAACCGCGTGCGAAAGCTTCGTGTCGTGAGTTTCAAGCGTCCGATTTCAGCCGCTAGCGTCGTGGTGCCCACAGGCCCACGCGAACGCGCGGCGCGCACGAGCTAGAGCAAACGCAACCATCCGCCGCCGCCGCCGCCACCGGCGCACGAATGGCGATAGAACTCGCGCAGTATGCCCTGATCGTTTTGGATTAGAATGCCGTCGGATTGACGCCAGCGCGTCCAGCTCCACGCCCTTGTCGCGTAACCCAGCCGCGCCTTGCGCATGGCGGCGTTTATCAACAGTGCGTTTGTCCTGAAATGGACTGTTGGCCGATTCCTGTCGGTTTAAACCTTGTTCTGGCTTGCTTGGCGTAGCCCGAGACCCCGACGTCACGCCTGTTCCGCGCGACTTAGAGCAACGCCACCATCCGCCGCCGCCCGCGCCTCTCGCCATCAATATAGCTCTGTGCCAAGCCCCGAACAACGTGACAAAGCCAGAGCCATGTCGGATTACTGCTCGTTGAGCATGCGCTTCAGCAACTCGATGACTTCGCCGAGTCCTTGGTCCTTCGAGGCGAGATCCTCGATCTTG
Organism: Methylocystaceae bacterium; assembly: GCA_003152255.1. The sequence continues at coordinate 8,169 of PLZT01000336.1, forward strand.
CGCACCGCATGCAACACAGTGGTGTGGTCGCGACCGCCGAAGCGCCGCCCAATTTCCGGCAGCGAGCGCAGCGTCAGCGTCTTCGAAAGATACATCGCGATCTGGCGCGGACGCACGACATTGACGGTGCGGCGCGACGACAGTATGTCGGCGCGCGACACGTTGAAATGACTGGCCACCAGCTTCTGAATGTCGTCGATCATTACGCGCTTGAGGTCTTGCGTGCGCACCAGGTCGCGTATCGCGACTTCCGCCGTCGCGACGCAGAGCGGCGCGCCGTTCAAGGTCGAATGCGCGAGCAAGCGATTAACGGCGCCCTCGAGATCGCGGCCATTGGTCGAAATCATCTTGGCGACATAGGCGATCACTTCCGCCGGGACGGAAAAACCCTGCTGCCTTTCACGCGCGGCGGCGACGCGCGCTTCCAGAATTTTGACGCGCAGGCCTTCGTCCAGCTGTCCAATGTCGACGCACAGACCGCCCTTGAACCGCGACAAAACCCGCTCGTCCAGCGTTTCGAGTTCGGACGGCGGGCGATCCGCCGCGACGACAACCTGGCGCCCTGCGTCGATCAGGGCATTCAACGTGTGGCAAAACTCCTGCTGAATGGATTTGCCCTGCAAGAATTGCACATCGTCGATAATCAGCATGTCGATCGCGCGAAGGTTTTCCTTAAAGGCGATCGAGGTGTGCGCGGTCAGCGACAAAACGAAGCTGCTCATGAATTTTTCCGCCGTCAAATAGACGACGCGGCGCTTGTTTTCATAAGCCGCATGGGCCATCGCCTGCAGCAGATGCGTCTTGCCGAGGCCAACCGCCGCGTGGGTGTAGAGCGGGTTGAAAAAAGGCGCGATGTCGACCGAGCGCTGTTCGGCGACGCGGCATGCAGCCGCGTAAGCAAGCTGGTTCGACGGGCCGACGAGAAACGTCGAGAAGGACAGTCGACGATCCAGCGGCGAACCGTTGAAGCCGTCGGTCTCTCCTTGCGCGGCGGGCTTGCCGGCGGCGCCTCGCGACGACGCGGAGCAGAGCTTTTGATCCTGTGGCCCGGGATCGCTTCGTTCCGCTTCAGCCTCGCGTGCTTTGACCTTGCGCCCTGGCGTGCGCAAGTCGATCGTCACGCGCTCGACTGTCCCGAACTCGGCTGCGACGCGCGCCGTTATGCGATCGAGATAATGCGTTTGCATCCAGCTCTTGAGAAATTTCGTCGGAACGGTCAATTGCACGCCGTCGCCGTCGACACGCTCCAATTCGAGACCCGCAAACCAGGAATCATAGATCGCGTCGCCCAGCTCCGCGCGCAAGCGCTGGCGCACACGCTCCCAGCGAAGAAGATCTTCGCTCGTGCAGCCGCGAGGAAAGGGTGGATAATCCGTGCTGTCGGACATGATGCGCCTTGGCGAAGAGGCACGCGCGCTCCAGCGACGACATGGAGTCGCTCGGAGACATTGCGGAGTTTTGATGGAAAGCGAAGAAGTCGGCGACGAGAGCGTCGTCAGAGGAGTGCGCGTGGTTGCGCCAAGGACCCCGTTTGCGGAGGGCTAATCGCAAGTTCACGCGACGGGACGCAAGTCGGATGCCCGAAAGCAGCCGCGCCCCGATGACGCGCGTTCATTCGCGCACGCGTCGCTATGGAGACAGTTCGAATTTTGTCGGACTTCCTCGCAAACGCCATAAGATTCCTCCAATCCAGCAAAGCCGCCACTTTACTGGAGCTCTAAGCCAAGCGACGAGGCGTCGACGTCGTACGACAGCGACCGCCGAACTCATCAAAAAACATTGTGTCGAACCTCCGCTCGATAGACTCAAGGCTGAATCTTTTGACGGACCGGCGATTGCAAAGCGCCCATGCGTCGGCGGATTTGAGACACGCGCGCCGACCGCTTAACACCGACGGGCTATCTCTCGTTCGATCCTTGGAAATTACACGCGCGGTTCATCGAGGGCAATGCGCGCATTCGGCGTTTTGATCCGCATTGCGCGTCGCCGTTGTGCAGCCTTCGTTGGGAGGCCATGCAAATCAATGCTTCGTCACGCGCAAAGAGACATTTTTGCGACGCGTCAAAAAAGTATTACAAAACGGTGGCGGGTCCTCTCGGACGGCCTTCGCAAATCTGTCAAGTGCGCAAGCGACGGCTCATTCGGGTTCCTTAGTCGCAACAGACTGAAACGAGGGTCGTTTGCTTGCGCGCCTAAATGTCGTGAAAAAAATGTTCGTGTGTGTGTCTTCGTTGCAACACACAGCATCGCGCCCGCGCGAGAAAAGCCCCGCGAAGCCGGGCTCAATGACCAGCGGCATGTCCAACACTGATCCAGCCGCGGGACCGCTCATCTTGCCCCACATGAGAGACCGCCCGCGGGGCGCCTCAGGGGGAGGCGCTGAATGGGAGGAATGCGGAAACCATCCATCCGCGCGGCGACGCCCAACGGCGGCGCGCCGCGCTGGTCCGCGTTTATCAATAGGGCGTTTGTCGTAATGTGCACTATTGACCGTTTCAGTGGCATTCCGCGGTTGTTTTTGCCTGCTCAAAAGGTCAAGTTAATTTTGCGGCGCCATCAGCGATCTCTGGCGCTCTCCCGGGTGGTTCTCCGAACTCGGCTGAGTTTACCGCACGCTGAATCTCATAGGTCCTTACATGCGTCAACGCGATCTCCAGTAGGGGAGCGCTCACTTGAAAGCGTTGCGCCCGCGCGAACATATCTCCGAGAATGTGCTCTCCTTCTGTGCGCGAACCTTTTTCGATATCGCGCAACATCGACGCTTTCAGTCCGAACCCACGTCGCGTCAAGCGAGTGCGATACCGCGAGAACTTGTCAGCGTCCAAACGAAACCCCACCGCGCTCGCCACCGCAGCGCATTCGTCGATCAGCTGAGCGATAAGTCGCCCTCCCGACGGCGTCGCCAAAATCTCGTCGATACTCGCTCGCATCAGCGAAGTGATTCCCGCGAGCGTGGTCAAGAATACGAACTTATCCCATAGCTCCTGCATAATTCGCGCGCTGTGATAGGCATTCGCCGGCGTCTTCCTAAACAACGTTAGCAGCGCCTCGGCTCGTTCGTCGACAGCGCCGGCGAGAGTGCCAAATGTAATGCTATTGACGTCGTCAAAATGCTGAATAACGCCATCCTCTGT
>PLZT01000357.1 GCA_003152255.1 Methylocystaceae bacterium
GACAGGGTCGTCTTCCTCGACGTCAAACTCATCGAATTGATCCAGAGCATCGCGCGATATGGAGTGGGACAGCGCGATCTGCTGAAGAAGAAGAAGCCAAACGAGGCGCGAGACGACGAAAGAGATCCTCCGCGGCATTGAGTGATGGAAGCGAGCGGCCAGCCGGCCTGTTGGCGGAACGCGCCGTTGGCGCCAAGTCGAACTTCATGAGGGCGTCAAATGACATTCGATCGATTGGTTTTTTGGTCCGGGATCTGGAATATTGGTCTTGGATTAATTTTGGTCACGCCGCCGGCCGCGCAATTGCTCGGAGTGCAAATTCCCAATCCCTTCTGGCCCTTGATCGTCGCGGGATTTCTTTGGTACTCGTCAGCGACTCTGATTGTGAGTTCTCGTGACGTGCGACGATTCGCATCCATCATTTATTGGGAGGCGCTATTGCGTTTTTTCGCGGTGACCGCCTTGCTCGCATACGGCTTTACATATGTCGGCGTGTTGCCGACGGCGCTGTTCGCGATCACTGATTTCGCATGGGGCGTCATCTGTATCGTAGGGGTGCGGCGCGTCACGGGACGATCTCACACGTCTCTGTTGCGAAATAGCGGCGGCTAAGCGTCGAGCGGGGTCAATCGCCAGCGGGCCCTTGCTTGTCATCCACCGGTCAAGGCGCCACTATGGTCCATGCTGAACGCCCATCATGAAGACGGGCTTGGAACGGGGAGGTTTGCAATGAGATTTATAGCGATGATGGGACTGGGATTTTGCGTGTTCGTCACCGGCTTGACCTTGCCCACGACCGACGCCAACGCGGTCGTATGCGCCCGGGGATATTACCGTGCCGGTTGCGTTGGGCCGCGCGGCGCTGTCGGCGTGCGCCGCGGCTATTACCATGGCGGCGTGGTTGTTCATCGCGGATATTACCATCGTGGCGTCGTTGTTCGGGGTCGCCGTTGGTGAGGGCGACACACGGTCGCGCGCCACGATCTCGCGGCGGAGCCGCCACGGTGCGCGACAGAAGTTAGTCTAACCTGGCGCGCGACCTCGGCATCGCCCGCAAAGGGATAAATGCTGGACGCACGGGTTCGCGCGCCATTTTCATGTCCGCTTGTCGACAGTCGCTTCTCTTGATTTGAGCCTCCGGCGAAGCTGCGACGCCGTTCCATAAAATTCCCCGCGCTTGGATAGAGATCACGCGTGAAATTGGGTATCCGGCGCGTGCGCGAAGCGCGGAAGGCCAGCGTCGCGCTGGCTTGATCGACGCCGCGGAATCCGGGTGTTTTCTGGCGCCGGAACGGTTGAAAATTCCTTTCGAAAGCGCATGTTTAGGGCTTCAATCACAAAAGGGAGGAATTCTCATGGAGTTGCTCACAACCAACGTGATGGACGCAACGGGACTGGATCCGGCGATCGCCAAAGCGGCGATCGGTCAGGTGTTGTTGTTCCTGCGCAGTGAAGCGCCGCAAGGCCATGTCGCCGAGTTCATCGACAAAATGCCGGGGGCTCACGAGGCCGTCGAAGCGGCGGCCGCACATGGCGACGGCGGCGTCACCGCCGCTATCGAGGGAATGACGAGCTTCATGGGGTGGGGGCGCGCGGACACCAATATCCTTGCGGGCAGGCTGGTGAATCTCGGCCTCGACGAGACGCGGATCAAGGGACTCGTGAACCAGGTATTGGCGCGGGCCGAATCGACGGTGGGCGCCGAAGGCGCCGCGAAGATCAGGGCGATACTGCCTGCCCTCGACGAACGTTTCGACCGCAAGGGCAGCGCGACGCACGCGGCATAAGGCGCGAGCAGCGCGACACGCGGCAATAGAGCAACGCTTCCGAAGCGTGACGCGGCCCAATCTCCGCGCCACGCGGGGCGACGGCAAGCGCGGCAAACTGTGAGCCGAAAGCGCCGGCTGATTTTTAGCCACGTAAAATCAATTAGTTGTGGAGTTGATTGGCGGAGGAGGCGTCCGCCAGATTGATATCCACCCTTGTCCAACAATGTCCAATAAGCCAACATTTATCAGAATGTTATGCGGTGATGCGTCCAACCACGTCCATCGAAATTCCACGACATCGCGTATCAAATGTGGTATGAAATGTTGGTGGCTGAGTTTGGCGGACAGTGAATGGGCAAGAGGCGTGGGCGGCACCCTGAAAAGGCGTTAAGCGCCGTTCAGGTTCGGCAAATCAAGGCGGCGGGCCGTTATGCCGATGGCAACGGTCTTTACCTTATCGTTGATCCTTCTGGTGCTAGGCGCTGGGTGTTACGGACAGTCGTCAAGGGCAGGCGGCGCGATATCGGTTTGGGCGGCGTTAGCTTGGTCTCGCTGAGCGAAGCGCGTGAGAAAGCCTGGAGCTATCGTAAGGTGGCCCGTGAAGGCGGCGACCCGGTCGCCGAGAAGCTCAAAACCGAGGTTCCGATTCCGACCTTCTCCGCAGCCGCCGAGCAGGTCTTTGAGGAGCATAAGGGAAGCTGGCGCAACGACAAGCATGCGGCGCAATGGATTACCACGCTTCGCACCTACGCTTTTCCTGTTATCGGCTCTCGGCCTGTCGATCAGATCGAGGCTCCTGACATACTTCGGGTGCTCGGTCCGATTTGGCTGACAAAGCCGGAAACTGCTCGGCGGGTTCGTCAACGCATGGCGACCGTGCTCGACTGGGCGAAGGTCGCGGGCTTCAGAGCCGGTGAGAACCCCGTGCTTGGCGTGACGAAGGGCTTGCCGAAGCAGGCGGGTAAAGATGACCATCATGCGGCTTTAGCCTATGGCGATGTCCCAGCCTTCGTCGCCGGTCTAAGCCAAACGGACGTAAGCGAGGTTGTGCGCCTAGCCTTCGAGTTCCTGATCTTAACGGCGTCGCGCACCAACGAGGTCCTGGGTATGAAGTGGGCGGAGGTGGACGAGGCTAGCCGAACCTGGGCCGTCCCGGCGGAGCGGATGAAGGCAAAACGAGTGCATCGGGTGCCGCTGTCGTCGCGCTGCATGGAGATTTTAGACCGCGCCAAGCAGCTTGGGGGGAAGAGCACCTTCATCTTCCCGGGTCGCTCAGGCGACAAGCCGCTCTCGAATATGGTCTTCCTGATGGCCTTGCGCCGCATGAACCTGCAGGCGACGGCGCATGGGTTTCGCTCCTCGTTTCGCGACTGGGCGGCGGAACAAACCAGCTTCCCGCGCGAGGTTTGCGAGGCGGCGCTTGCCCATGTTGTCGAAAACCGCGTTGAAGCCGCCTACAGGCGAAGCGACTTATTTGAGAAGAGGCGCGAGTTGATGGATTCATGGGCCAGGTTCGTGATGACCCAAGCGTAAAAGGCTTCACTCTTACCGGATTGAGAGCGGTCAATGGCTGGCGACCAGGATCAGACAGAGAGCAAAAAAGGCCGATCGTCGAAGCGCAAGCCGTCTCGTCCTAAACAGTCAGAATTTCTGCTAGCGCCTGTCGATAAAATGCGCCCCTTGCACCCTGGGAAGCGGGCGCTTGAAGCGGCGATATCGGCCTTCGCAATCCTGAGCTCATCCGAATATTCCGACATCTTAAAATCATTTGTTGGCGACGAGCATGAAATCACAGCGGGTATTGGAGAAGGCGCGGAGGCAATGCATCCCGCGTACGATAAGCTGCGGGATATAGCCCACACATATTGGTTCAGAAAACGCGTCTACGAACGAAAACCGACTGCGGAGTTCAATGAGGAACTCGCTAAGATTCAAAAGGTGATTGCGCGCCTAAAGGATTCTCTTTCGGACGCCCCACAAGTCGTCCGAAGCCGCCTGAATACATGGTTGGGGGCTGGTTTTCGAAGCCACTTGAATTGGCCCGGACTGCAACAAGACTCTGATGTGATAGCGCCGCTTTCCAAGATCGCAATTGTCCTCGAAGAGCTTTCGACCGCCGCAAAGAAAAGTTTTGAAACTGTTGAAAACGACGAGGAAGAAGGCGAGCAAGAACGCGAGGGACAGCGGGTTAAAGATGTCGAAAAGAGCATGAGCAACACGAACAATAGCATTGAAAAAGGCCAGCAACGGGGGGCCAAAAAAAAACTACATGTAACCGATGCAGCGGCTGCGCTCGTCAGAATGTATAAGCAAGCTAGAACAGAATACGCGTGGCTTTTCGAAACAGTGATGGCAAATAATAATCCGTTTGAAAAGGAATTTGTTAGCGAAGGTGCTCAATTTGTTTGGCGAATAATGATGGCTATCGATCCAGATTTGAGTATGGGCGAAATAGGTTCGGCGTTGAAAAAAGTTTCTGAAAAACAAAACGCAATGTCTAGCCCGTCTTATTCACCCGA
>PLZT01000515.1 GCA_003152255.1 Methylocystaceae bacterium
CGACCGCATCCACGACGCGTTGGCGCAGGTCATCGGAAAGCGCCATTCCCGCCGCCTCCTTCGCGCGGCGGGAATCATGAATCACAAATTCGCCGATTCGGGAATCCCCCGCGATTCAGCCGGTTCGGAAACCGCTCTAAACGCGCTTAGTATCGTGTGTGGCGCGGGAAGAATCAAACGGTCGGAACGCAACACGCCTTTGCTCGGGAACTAGGAACGGCGGCTTGCCGCCGAAATCACGAGTTCGTTCAACCAACGCCGAATTTCCGGTTATGGCGCACCACTGCCGCGTCCTCCGCCGGCAGGCGGGTCAGGTTGTTGGAGAATTCCGGGCGTCGCTCGGTCCGCGCCAGTGCAATAGCGCTGCCGAAAGTTGGTTACGAATTTGGCCTGAGGCCCCCAAAGCGTCCCTCTGATTGTGGATTCATCCCCGCGCTCGTCGGCCTGCCCCAGCGCCGCCCAAAGATCTCATCTTTTCGCCGCCATTGCCCGCGACAAATAGCTCGAAACCATGGAGTGAGCGGTTTGCCAATGTTGCCTATGCGTAAATCTCTCTTCTGTCTCGCGGTCGGTGCCCTCCTTGCTGGAGGCCATTCCGCCGTCGCCCAATATTATTATTACCCGCCATATTCGGCCTATCCATCGCCGGGCGACTATCCCAGCGACCAACAACGCGGGGGCTATGGCGCCCCCTCGCAAGACGATTATGATTACGAACCGTCGCGGCGCCCACGCGTGGGACGCAATCAGGACGACGATCTCGACAACGATCAGCGGCTGGCGCCCGCGCAGCGGCTGCACCCGCGCGGCAAGACCCGGGTCGCGGCCCTGCCGCCCGACGCCGATCCGAATTACTCCACCCCGGTCGATTACGACGACGAGGTCGATCCCAACGAGAAGACTGCGAGCCTGGTCGACGATCCGACCGGGGAGGGTTCCGGCGCGATCACCATCGACACAAGGAAGCGCAAGCTTTACCTTTCGCTTGGCGCCGGTCAGGCGATCGAATACGGCATCGGCGTCGGTCGCGAAGGGTTCGCCTGGAAAGGCGTCGCTCAGATTGGCCGCAAGGCGTTCTGGCCTGGCTGGACGCCGCCGCCGGAAATGCTGCTGCGCCGTCCCGACCTGCCCAGGCACATGGACGGCGGCATGGAGAATCCGCTCGGCGCGAGGGCGCTCTATCTGTTCAAGGGCGACAAGGACACACTGTTCCGTATCCACGGAACCAACGAGCCCGACACCATTGGTCAGGCGGTATCATCGGGCTGCATCCGCATGCTCAACGCCGACGTGCTCGATCTCTATCGGCGCGTCAGAAAGGGCACGCGCGTGGTGGTGAGGTGAGGGGCGCACAATCGAGCTGCCAGCGACGCCCATTGATGTTGCATCCCTCCCGGGTGACGGCATGGCTTTGCTTCAAAAGCAGCTCCCTCCCAAATCGTCGTCGCAACTCAGGAGCCCGCCAATTGGAAAGGTCTTCGGCGCAATCGCGCCGGGTGTCATACACGAGTAAAGGAAACCGCCGTGGGACGTTTCGATTCAACGGTTGCCTTCTATGAGCGCGCTCGTCAGCCCTACGGGAACGCTTTTTTTGCCACAGTCGCGCGGAGCCTTGGTTTTGACGGCAGCCAACGCCTGCTGGATCTTGGCACAGGGCCGGGACTGCTGGCGTTAGGCTTCGCTCCCTTCGTTGGCGAAGTGATCGGCGTTGATCCCGAGCCGGCGATGATCGCAGCCGCGCGCGGGGCTGCGGACCGCGCCGGGGTACGCCTGCGCCTGGTCGAAGGCAGGGCTGAAATCCTGCCCGCGAACTTCGGCGTATTCGACGTCGTAACGATCGGGCGCGCGCTCCATTGGATGGAGCCTGAAGGCGCCCGCGCCGCGCTCGACCAGATCGTCGCGACACACGGCCAAATCCTTATTTGCCGCGCTGCCAGCGCGACCGATGACCGTAACCCTTGGCTCCCAACTTATGACGCCACGCGGAAGAGATGGACCGAGGAGTCGGGTGCCGATCGTTATGGCCGGGATCCCGAAGCCTTCTTTGCGGGAACGCGTTTCCGCCGGGGCGGGACGATCAGTGTTGAATCGGAGCAGAGAATTCCTGTCGAGCGCCTAATCGACCGCGTGCTGTCCATGTCTTCGTCATCGCCTGAACTGCTCGGGAACGACATTCAGAGGATGCGCGCAGCGTTGCGCGAGGCCCTGGAACCCTTTGCGGCGGACGGCCTCATCGATGAGATCGTCGAAGCTCGCGCTGTGGTTTTCGGCAGTCGCCAATAACCCGTTCAGGCGCAAACTCTTATCCAGGAGCCGAAACGACTGATCTGACGGCGGTTGGGCGAAGACACCAGTTACGGACGCTTGGCGAAAGCATTCGATTCTCGACTCACGCACTCCGGGCGACGTTGGACGTCCTGCTCGACGAAATGCTCCCTGGAGGCATCTGCTCGTCGCTTTGCAGCGTCAGGTGAGGAACAATTCCTTAACCAGACCTACCTAGCGTCACCACCCGGACCACGTTGCGTATCGGTCCGATCTCGACAGACCCGTTCCGAAAAAGTCCGGTCGGGATTCCTCGTTGAGATGTTTGCTGGCCGACAGGAGTTGAGCATGAGTGGACCAGATGGGATTGCGGGTGATCGGCTTCGATCTTTCGTCGAGCGCATCGAGCGGATCGAGGAAGATCTCAAGGCGATGAATGACGATAAGAAGGACGTCTTCGCCGAGGCGAAGGGTGAGGGTTTTGACGTAAAAATCCTCAAGGAAGTTATTCGGCTCAGGAAGCAGGATCAGGAGGAGCGTGACGAACGCGACGCACTGCTTGACGTTTATCTTCGAGCAGTCCAGATGGTCTCACCCCCAAGGGCCCAAGCTGCCGAGTAAGTTCAACCCGCCCGGAACAGACGTTGTCCGGGCGGCGTTCCTATTGTCGGGGCGTGAATAGCCCTCATCCTACTGCTCATCACTGGTGTCCGGTTAGAAATCGAACAAATTCATTTGGTTATCGAATGGATCATCGCAGTTGGCGTTGTCTCCGCCTTGAAAGGCGCAGGAAAGCTGGATTTTTTCGAAAGAGTGAACGGACAAAATCTGTAGAAATGTGTAGAGCGAGACGTCGAGCGCCAGTTCCTTTTTGATGATAGCGGCGAGCGCATAAACGCCGACCGCCGTCCATATTTGCGTTTTGACTGCGTTCTCGGACGTGCCGTAAAAGTGCTTGATGCGGAGGTTCTGTTTTATCCATTTGAAAAACAGCTCCACTTGCCACCTCGCTTTATAGAGAGCGCAGATGGTCGACGCGGGCAAGGTGAAATTGTTGGTCAGAAAGACGAGCCGCTTGCTGGTTTCTGGATCAACGAAACCCACGCGGCGTAGATGTTGCGGGTAATGGCGTTGGCTATAAAAGCCATCGAGCGTTATCGTTTGATCGAAGCGCAAGCCTGTCATTTTGTCGACGGCGTGGGAATAGACACGGTGATAATTCATGTTGATTTTCGTTCGCGTGACAAAGAAAGCGCCAGCCTGATGCAGAACGTAGAGCCTGCGAAAATCGACATAGCCGCGATCCATGACATAGATAGCTCCGGCCTCGGGCGCGATCAAATCAAGCGCAAGCGCGTCGCCCATTTTTCCGTTGGAAACATGGATGAAACTGGGTATGGGACCACGCAAATCAAGCAGCGTGTGCATCTTGATCGCCGCTTTTGTCGAACGAAAATGGATCTTCTGCGTTTTTTGTGGGTAGTAAAGGCTTGAAACTATAGTTCAGGAAGGCTGG
>PLZT01000546.1:0-3045 GCA_003152255.1 Methylocystaceae bacterium
CGCTGCGAGCTATTCAGGTGAAGAAGGCGCGTCGTCAATTCGTGTTTGGCGACTGCGCCGCCGAATTTGTCCGCCTGCATATCGGCCCTGTTGCGCAGGAAAGCTTCTGTGTCGAGGATGAAGACCCATCGAAAGTTGTCGCCGCCGTCCGCGAATTGGGACTCGATCCTCACGCCAATATTAGTTTCCCCAAAGGTATTGAACGAGCGTTAACACTCCCGATACAGGCAGGTTAGGCCTCGGCTGACAGAAAAGAAATGGCCATCGAAATCGAACGCATATTCCCACCCCGCTTGTGCGGGTCTCCTCCATCCTGAACTTCGCCGTCACGATGTTCGCGATGCGCTTTGCAAGTCGAACGAGATCGTGGGGGCCTTTGTGGCGGTTATCCCCGAGATCATAAGGGAGCGCATGAAGCTGAAGGCGGACGGCGTTGGCGGCGACCTCAACGAACTGGTCGAATTCCCTCTGGCTCGGGGATCATCAGGACGCCGACCTCATAACCGCTTCGCAGGGTCGACGTGTTTCGCGCACCGATCACGAAGGAAACGTCTAGGCGTTTCGGCCGGCCGGGGAAGCGCGATCCGCGCCAAGCCGATCGAGAATCGCAATGACTTCCTCGTCGCCGATCTGACGGAAATCGGTGTAAAAGAATCCGATCGCGCCGAAGTCCTCATGGGTCTCGATACATACCGTCTCGTCGGTCTCGACGCGCAGGGATTCGAGCGTGTCGGGCGGCGCCACTGGCACTGCCAATACAAGTTTCTTCGGATGACGCGCCCGGACGGCGCGCAGCGCAGCGCGCGTCGTCGCGCCCGTGGCCACGCCGTCATCGACCACGATCGCAATGCGTCCGCGCACCTCGGGGCGGGTGCGCCCGCCGAGATAAAGGCGTCGGCGCCGTTCGATCTCGGCGAGTTCGCGTTGGCAAACGGCGCTAAACTGCTCTTCGCTCACACCAGCCATGGCGATCACGTCCTCGTTGCGCACGATCAATGGAGTTCCTCCATCCGCCACGGCGCCCATCGCGAATTCCGGTTGGAACGGAACCCCTATCTTGCGGACCAGGATCAGATCGAGCGGAGCGTCCAGCGCGATGGCGATGGGAGCCGCGACGGGAACGCCACCGCGCGGCAAGGCCAATACGACAACGTCTTCACTCTTGTATTTGACGAGTTCCACGGCGAGGCGGCGCCCGGCTTCCAATCGATCGTAAAAAGACATGGCGGCATCCCGTTCTGGCTATCCCTGTGTCATTATGCGGCCGTCATGCGTCCCACCGAAACCCTCTTTCTTCGAACAATCAAATTTGCATGAAAATCGATCCGCGGAGACCTCCCGCGTCAATTTGTCCGCCCCGACACCGAGGCCGTTCCCGGGTTTCATGCAGCGTCGCGGTTGAAAAGCGGAAAATTTCGATCAAATTTCCGCCGAGCGGAGCTATATATTCTGCCTCGAGCCGATCAAATCCAGCGTCCCAGTGAATATATGCGAAAGGCTCCGAAAGCGAACGGGCTGAAGGAAGGCTCGAGCTCGCCGAAACTATCGAGGACAGTGACAATGCCGGACATCAACACCGAGAAAGTGTGTTTCATAATCGTCAAGGCGCGCGAACTCGAGTGCGAGGACGAAGGAGTTGAAGCGGATGCCTCCAATGCAGCGGACGACAAGTTCGTCAGCGTCATGACAGAGGAGGCATTTTCCACCGTCCGCGGCGAGTTGAAGGCCTATATCGACGCCATGGATGAGGACGAACAATGTGAATTGGTCGCCCTGACGTGGGTTGGCCGCGGCGATCTTTCCGCGCAGGAATGGGAGAATGCAGTCACGCTAGCGCGCGAACGGCACAAGGGCTCCACATCCGAATATCTGCTCGGTATCCCCTTGCTCGCCTCGTTCCTCGAGGGCGGCTTGGCTGAATTGGGCGAGAGCTGCGAAGGCTATGCGGCCGACCGGCAGTGAGCGCCGAGGAGTCGTCTTGCTCGCGACAGGGCCAGCGAACGACTCAGGGACCCGAGCCGTAACGCTGAGCCAAGCGTCTCGAATTGCTGGGATCTGCTCGGCTCTCCGTCGTTTGAGCGTGCGGCGCAATTATATCGCATGTCTCTGTAAGCCGGCTTGATTTTACGCCTCCACAGAAGCAAAGTTGAATGCAACGCTTTCTGAGATAAAGGAACATCCAATGCAGGTGCCGCTTGATATCTCTTTCCAGCATTCTGAGCCGTCGGAGGAAATACGCTCCGAGATCGAACGGCAAACCAAACACTTGGAGAAATTCCATGACCGGATCACGAGCTGCAATGTGACGGTCATTGCGCCGAAGTCGCGGCATCAGAAGGGCGATCTGTTCAAGATCGATATCCGCATCGCCATGCCGTCGCACAAGGACATCATCGTGACCAAGACTCACGGCGGCGCGCCAGAACATGAGCACGTCGCGGTCGCGATCAAGGACGCCTTCAGCGCGGCGCAGCGTCAGATCGAGGACGCCGTTCGGAAAATGCGCGGTGAGATCAAGCCGCATGAAGAGGAAGATCACGGCCGTGTGGCGAAATTCCTTGCCGGAGAGGATCACGGGTTCATTGAAACCGCCGATGGCCGCGAGGTTTTTTTCCACCGCAATAGTGTTCTCGATGACGCCTTCGACCATCTGACGGTCGGTTCCGAAGTTCGGTTCATCGAGGAGATGGGAGAGAAGGGTCCACAGGCAAGTACAGTGCGCATCATAGGAAAACACCATCTCTCATAAATATACCTGCGGACCGCTTTCTTCGGAAAGCAGCGACCTTTTCGGAAGCGATATCAGGTGAGGGCGAGCTCATGGTCGAAATGTCAGTTGCCGAGGTCCGTCGNNGTCATCCTCCTCGGGGAGGCGACTCATGGCACGTCGCAATTCTATCGGGCCCGCGCGGCGATCACTCGCCGCCTGATCGAAAGGCATGGGTTCAACATCGTCGCCGTCGAGGCGGATTGGCCCGACGCCGCGCGGATCGATCGTTACGTGCGCCATAGGGCGCATGAACCTTCGTCCGAAGAAGCCTTTAC
>PLZT01000546.1:3054-7030 GCA_003152255.1 Methylocystaceae bacterium
TATGGCTGCCTCACTCCTTGGCAAGACGAGCCCGCCCGCTATGGGCGCGCCGCGTTTCATCTCGACAAATCGCCCTGCGAGGACGGCGTGGTGACGGAATTACGCGCGCTGCTTGACAAGCGGCTTGAATACGTTCGCCGCGACGGCGAATCCTTCTTCGATGCGACGCAGAACGCAAGAGTGGTGCGGGCCGCGGAATATTACTATCGGCTGATGTATCGCAGCTCGACAGAATCATGGAACCTGCGTGATCGTCATATGTTCGACACGCTGGTGCGTCTGCTCGGCGCGCGTGGCGAGAACGCGAAAGCAGTCGTCTGGGCGCATAACTCCCACATCGGCAATGCTGCGGCGACCGCCATGGGCTGGCAAGGCGAATTCAACATCGGCGAGTCCTGTCGCGCGGCATTTGGGGACTCAGCGGTGCTGATCGGATTTGGGACGGATCGTGGCACGGTCGCCGCCGCGAGTGATTGGGGTGAGCCCGTGAAAGTCATGACGGTGACTCCAGCGCGCCTCGACAGCTATGAGCGTGTCTTTCGGCTGGCCTTTGTTGAGCGTTCATTGACTGACTGGCGCTCGGGCGCCAAAAGCCAATTGCGTGACGCCTTGTCAGTGCCGCGCTTGGAGCGCGCGATCGGGGTCGTTTACCGGCCGGAAACAGAACTCCTGAGCCATTATTTCGAGGCGATTCTCTCAGATCAGTTCGACGCCTATGTCTGGTTTGCCGAAACCAGCGCGGTGACGCCGTTGAGGGGCGATCGGCCCAAGGGCGCGCCAGACACCTATCCGTTTGGTTTATGATGGATCCGACAAAACTTGTGCATCCCCGTCTGCGCAAAATGCTTGTAAGCTTCAAAGACTTACTGGGAGCCTTCGAGTTCCTCAGCGCTGACGGTATTAGCGAACATCACGCCTTGCGAATCTCGACTTAAAGTGCTTGGCCAAAAGATTCAAATCCGTTTCTCATGCCCCATTGCGCCCACGCCAGAATCCGCCGAAGATGGCCTGCGCCAATGAGAAAAATGTTATGCAAACCTTAGGACGACTTCCAGGCTGCCGGACAAATTTTGTGCGGATGGTTTCCCCCGTCTTGGTTGCGATGCTTGCCTTTCCCGCGTTCGCGGACGCCGATAAAGTGAAAGACATTCAGGTAGGAAAGGAACTCGCCATGAAGGTGTGTTCGCCTTGCCACGTGATCCCGTCCCACCCAATCCAAGAACAAGCTTCTCGGCCTTCGGGGCCACCTTTCGAAGAAATAGCGAAAGGGTCAAAGGCGACGCCTGAAGCCTTGCGGGTATTCCTCTTCTCGATGCACAGCAATGTCAGTCATCCCGGAGCGATGCCGAATCCCGGCCTCACCGAGGAGGAAGTCCAGTTAATTTCCGCCTACCTCACCAGTTTGCGGAAAGCAAAATAGTGAAGGCCTTCCCCGAGGGAAAACTGCATGAGTTATGAAGTGCGAGGGACAGAGAAGCCGCGTCCATTTGGCGAATGCTGGGTGAGGCGATCCAGTAAAATAAGTGTCGTTCGCTTCTTCGAGCGACATAGGAGGAAAGAGGGTCCATGAAACGCGGCGTAATATCCTTCCTCACGCTTGTCGCGATTTTGTTCCTCCGGCTGTTTGCCGGCGCTTCGGCCTTTGAATTGAAAAGCCCCGACATTCAGGTCGACAAGCCGATCGGCGAGAAGTTTGTATACAATTCCCTCGGCTGCAGTGGGCAGAACGTCTCGCCCGAACTCATCTGGAGCGATCCGCCGGAGGGGACCAGGAACTTCGCCGTGGTCGTCCACGATCCGGACGCGCCGACGGGCGGCGCTGGCTTTTTCCACTGGATCGTCACGGATTTCCTGCCTCCGCGCGCGCTCTCGCACAGGGGGCCGGAGCCGCCGACGGCAAGAAATTGGCTGCAGGAAGCCTGCAATTGGAGAATGACTATGGCGACGTGGGCTGGGGCGGCCCATGTCCGCCGCCGCGGGCCGGCGCCCACCGTTACAATTTCACGGTCTATGCTCTCGGGCTTGAGGGGCTCGGCCTTCCAGCCAACGCCAAGGCCTCGGTCGCCGAGTCTGTGATCAACAAAAACGCCCTCGCTAAGGCTATTATTTCCAGTCGCTATGGCCGGTGATGCATCGTTGCCTGTGAACAACACCGTGCATGCTTTGGCGAGGCGCAGTTTCGCGCCGAGAGCATCTCTGAGGTAATTCCCAACGGCCCGTCCATGGCGGCGTTGGGCACCCGGCAATTTTCCGGGGCGATCGTTTGAAGGATAGTCTGGAATAGACCTGCGCCCGGAAGGCGCCGGCTGTCGATGGCGTAGCACCCAGCCAAACACGCCTTTTACAAACCCTCGCGCGTCCGCGTGCACGGAGCTAACCAGAGATTCGCTGATCGGCCACCTGCGGCTGCGGACTACGTCAAGCCGTGTTATGCTTCAATAGACAGTTTTCCCTTTGACCCGTTCGCCTGTAATGAGCGGCTGCTGCGGAAGCGGAGGGCGTGGAACGTGTCCAGGCGGTTTCATCGCGACGATTCGTTGATCGTCGTGGACGTTCAACGCGATTTTTGCCCCGGCGGCGCATTGGAGATCGCCGGCGGTGGCGACATCGTGCCGATTATCAATCGGCTCATGGCAGAAGCGTCGGCATCGGGTGCATGTATCGTCGCGTCGCGCGATTGGTATCCGAAGGATCATGCGAGTTTTAACGCACGGGGCGGGGTCTGGCCGGAACATTGTATCCAAGAATCGGATGGCGCGAAATTTCACGAGGGTCTCCGGCTGCCACCAGACGCCCTCGTCATTTCCAAGGGGGCCGATCTCCACAAGGACCAATACTCGGCCTTCGACGCGACCGGTTTGACCGACGAACTTCGTCGTCACGGAATACGCCGAGCGATCATCTGTGGCCTGGCGCGCGACGTTTGCGTTCGAGCGAGCGCGTTCGATGCGGCGCGCGCGGGATTTGAAACTCGCGTGATGCGCCAGGCGACGCGGCCGGTATCGAATCAAGACGGCGAGGCGCAATATTGGAAATGTTGCGCGCCGGCGTCGTGATCGAATCGTGAGGATGCGATATATTGATCCACCGAGCAGGGGTAGGTGAGCGATCATGACGGATATTCAAGAATTCGACATTGCAGCCCATGCTGCCGAAGAGTGGATCAACGAGCTGACGCAGCGCCTCGGGTGGCGCAATCGCGAGAAGGTCTATTCGGCTCTCGTTGGGACATTGCACGCGCTGCGCGACAGCTTGCCCGCCCACGAGGCGATTTTCCTGGGGGACCACCTGACGGTTCTGCTGCGTGGGCTCTATTATGAGGGCTGGCGTTTGGCAAAATATAGCTCTCTCAAGAGCCGCGACTCTTTCTTGGAGCGGGTTCGCGAAAGCGTGCATCGCGATCCGGGAATTGACGTCGAGCAAGTCGCCCGCGTGGTTCTTGCTTTGCTCGCCGAGCGGCTGCCTGGGGCCGAACTTGAAGATGTGCGAGCCGTAACGCCGAAAGCGTTGCGGGCCTTGTGGCCGATCTGAGGCTTCGCGGCCGTCCGCGCCGGCGGCTATCGTTCTCTATGGTTGAAAAGCTGCGCCGCCACTCCATCTCAAGCCCGTATACAAATCAGAAACAGCGCACTTCCGCGACAAATCGGTTGGCGTTCTCGGGTATTGACACGTTAATCCAGTAACGGCGGATTTGAGGTTATTTTGCCTCGATAGCGCTCTGGCAAGCCGTTGATTTCCTTGTCACGCACGATAGCCGATTGAGACCAATGACAAGTAAACAGCTTAACGTGTCAATGCCCGAGAAGGCTTATCCCTCTCCTTCCGGTAGGATCAAGATATTGTATGTGATGGGTTTCGCGGCGAGGCCGATTGCGAGGAGCGCACGGAAGGCGGCGTGACGGGTTTTACGGCGATTGAAGCGGAAGACGAACTCGTCGAGATAGGATTGGAGATGTTTTTCGCGCAGGCCGTGATA
>PLZT01000621.1 GCA_003152255.1 Methylocystaceae bacterium
GATTCGCTCTCGCCTTCCCGCGACGAATCCTCCGAGGCCATCGCCGTATCCATCTCGGACGCGCTCTGGGCCTGATCCTTCTCGTCTTGATCGGCCTCGTTCCGGTCCGGATTGGGCGGCGCGTCGTCGCCCAGGTCCTCGTCGGAGCTGTCATCCCTATTTTGCTCGGGCCCGGACATGTCGAGGCTGGCGAGCAAATGGCGCACGATCCGCGCGAAGTCCTGTTGATCCTCGATCGCGTTGCTTAGCCGATCGAGATCGGCGCTGGCGCGCTCTT
The DNA here is from genome assembly GCA_003152255.1 of Methylocystaceae bacterium. The sequence goes on from PLZT01000621.1 coordinate 278, forward strand.
CGATAAATCCTTGCCAAAGATCGACAATTTTCTTTGCGTGCGGCGGCGGCGGCAGGCCGGTCAGCCGTTGGCGCGCGATCAGCGCGAGCGCGTCTTCAAGCGGGGCGTCCTCTCGCCTCTCTATCACGTCGAATTTGCCCCGCTGATAGCGGTCGTCGAGCATGGCGGCGATATTGGCGGCGACGCCGCTCATCCGCCGCGATCCGATCGATTCGACGCGGGCCTGCTCGATCGCGTCGAAGGCCGCGCGAGCCTCCATGCTGGTCGGCGAAAGGCGTCGGTGCGCGGCGTCATTGTGACAGGCGAGACGAAGCGCGAGCGAATCCGCGCAACCGCGCGTGATCGCCGCCTCTTTTTGCGTGATTTTGCGCGCCGGTTCGGGCAAGCGGGCCTTCGCTCCGTCCTCGCCCATGATCAGGGATGGGCGTTCGGGCGCGAAGCTGACTTCGAGCTTGGGCGTTTTCGCCATCGCCCGCATCGTCCCGGCGACCGCGCGTTTAAACGGCTCCTGCGGAGATTCCTTGGGGGTGGCGGCTTTGCGATTGGTGGGCGCTGACATGAGAAAGATATAGCTCCCGCGAGCGCCGCGGCAAAGGCCGCCGTAGGGGCGGGCTATGCCGGAGGCTCGCTTGTCGTTTCATGGCGGAGACATGGGAGCGCGCGGTCCTTGCGTTTTCCTCAAGTCATGACGACGTTGACCGCGCTCTCCGGCAGCTCCTTGCCAAAGCAGCGTTGATAAAACTCCGCGACTAGGGGGCGCTCCAACTCGTCGCATTTATTGAGGAAAGTGAGGCGAAAGGCGAACCCGATATCGCCGAAAATTTCAGCGTTTTCCGCCCAGGTGATGACCGTGCGGGGGCTCATCACGGTCGACAGATCGCCCGCCATGAAAGCGTTGCGGGTCAGATCGGCGACCCGCACCATTTTATTGGCGGCGTCGCGCCCTTCCTTGGTCGCTTGCAAATTCTTGACCTTGGCGAGAACGATATTGGTCTCGGCGTCATGCGGGAGATAATTCAACGTCGCCACGATCGACCACCGGTCCATCTGCCCCTGATTTATCTGCTGAGTGCCATGGTAAAGACCGGAAGTGTCGCCGAGGCCAACGGTATTGGCGGTCGCGAACAGGCGAAAGGCGGGATGTGGACGAATAACCCGGTTTTGGTCCAACAATGTCAGACGGCCCGACACCTCCAACACCCGCTGGATCACGAACATGACATCGGGCCGACCCGCGTCGTATTCATCGAAACAGAGGGCGACGTTATTTTGCAGCGCCCAGGGGAGGATGCCGTCGCGAAACTCGGTGACCTGCTTGCCGTCCTTNNATGCGCGAGACATGGCTGTCGAGGTTCACGCGTACGCAAGGCCAATTGAGTCGCGCCGCCACCTGCTCGATATGGGTCGATTTGCCGGTGCCATGATAGCCCGTGACCATGACGCGCCGATTGTGCGCGAAACCGGCGAGAATGGCCAAGGTGGTCTCGCGATCGAAGAGATAGTCTGGATCTAGCTCAGGCACGTGCTCATCGGCCGCCGTAAAAGCTGGAACCATAAGTTCGGTGTCGATTTTGAAGACTTCGCGCACGGAAATTCGTTTGTCCGGCAATCCCGACATTTGCGCGGCCTTTTCTACTGCGACCAACACTCTTCCTCCGTTTCGCCGGCGATTCGGCTCGCGCCGCCCAAATTCGCGCGAAACCATCAAACCAGGCGGGCGGCTCTCAACGTCTTATAGGCGTGGATGATCTCCCGCAATTTTTCTTCGCAGGATCGATCTCCGCCATTGGCGTCGGGATGGTTGCGTTTGACCAGATCCTTATAGCGCATTTTAATTGTTTCAGCACTGGCGGCTTCGTCCAGGCCCAAAGCGTCGAGAGCGCGCATCGTCACCGGCGAATAACGAGGGGACGCGGGTTGCGCCTCCCTCGCGCGATGGTGGCGTTTTCGATTTGCCCCGAGCGGATCGGAATAATTGCCGGCGCTTTCTCCATCGGCGCGGAATCCATTGGCGCCGCGCTTAACGCCCATCGACCAGGTAGGGCGATGGCCAACAGTCGCGTCCTTGAGATACCGAGCCACCGCCTCATCGCTCATCCCATTGAAATAATTGTACGAATTGTTGTATTCGCGAACATGTTCCAAACAAAAGCAGAAATATTGGCCCTCGCGCAGGCGCCCCATCGGCGCTCGAAATTCCCCAGCCTCCAGGCAGCCCGGGGAATCACATCGCAGCCGAGTTCCGCTCGGCTCCCGCTTGGGGGGGCGATTGACGCGGATACGATCGAAGAGAGGTGAGTTAAGGTCCATGCGGCTCATTATGAAGAACTAATATGATGCCGCAAGTGACGGAGCCGCATTTATTTTGCCTCCCCGCGGCGAAATGGGGCTCCAACCCGGAACGTCCCAGGCTTTCTTGGGATCGAATATGAGGAGCGGAAAAATGACAAATCTCGGTAAAGGGGCCGTCAAGGCCGCGATTGAAAGCAAGATATCCGCGGCTCTGGCGCCGACGCGGTTGATCGTTATCGACGAATCGGCCCACCACGCCGGGCATGGCGGTCATCACTCGGATGGAGAGAGCCACTTTCGCGTCAACGTAACGAGCGCGGCTTTTCGAGGTAAAAGCCGAATTGAGCGCCATCGAATTATTCATGAGATTTTGGCCGAGGAATTGGCGGGGCGCGTCCATGCTCTCGCGGTGGTGGCCTCGGCGCCGGAAGAGATCGACTGAATGCGTTTATCGCGGGCCGGCGGATACGGCTTCCCGCGAAGGCAGCTTCAACATAGCTGGACATCGCAAAGCTATCGCGTCCGTGGGCTAGCGTCGCCCGCTGGCAAAAAGAAGCCGGCCGGACTTTTGGTCCGGCCGGCTGTGTTTTAGGCTTTGATCAGAAGTCGATCAGGGCATGTCGCCGGCGACGAACTTCGGAATGACCGGTCCGCCGATTTCAGCCGCGAAGCGACGGCCGCTCGGCGTGAAGAAGAAGAACAGGCCGCCGACTTGGCTGTCGGTGTCGTAGGCCAGGTCGGACAGACGCTCGATATCCCAGCGCGCGTCCTGGATCTTGACCTGGATTTCCTTCGTCTCGCCCGGCGCGATCGGAGTCGCGTCGGTCGAAAGGCCGCGATCCGCGAGCAGATAGTCGGGGAACTCGGGCTTCGTCGTGAACACGTCGGGGTTCAGGAAGCGCAGACCCGCCGCGGTGTATTCGCCAAGACGCAAGGGCTCCGAGGTGCTGTTCTTCACCTTGACGCTCAGGCTCATCTCGCGGCCCGGAACCTTGTAAACGCCACCCTGGAGGTCGGCGGTCACCTGCTCCTTGCCGACGCCGACGGTGCCTTCGGTCGTGATCGGAGTCAGCGGCTTCTGCAAACCAGCCTGAAGCGGGATGGTGCGCGGGAAGGTGCTGTTGGTCACGGCGTAACCGACGATCGTCGCGAGGATCGTCAGCGCGAGAACGATCGCGCCAATGCGGCGGTCCTCGTCCGTCACGGCCTCATCGGCGCGGCCATCGGCCACCGTCAGATAGGACGAGATGATGCCCTTGCGCACGAACCAGAAGAAGATCCACGCGGCGCCAACCGCCAGCCAAGGCAAATGCCACGCATAAATGCGGTCAATGCCATAATGCTCGAGGTCGACGGTCGTGCCGTCGAGGAGCGTCACCGGATCGGTGAAGTCCTTCATGTCGCCCTTGATCTCGATCCACTGGCCGGGTCCGATGATCGGGCCGCCGCCTTCGACGTTGACCTGAGCATGGACGTGCCAGCGGCCGGCGCGACGACCGCGCAGGTTGATCTGGAACGCATAGTCGTTGCCCGGAACCAGCGACACCGAGCGAGGAGCGAAGTTCTCGCCGATGAACTGCGCCGTGCGCACCAGAACCGGACCCGGCTCGCCGGCGTTCAGGAACGACGACTTCGGATTCGCCACCGCCTGCGGCCAAGCCGAGAACACATGGAACTTGCCCGAAAGCACCATGTCTTCGTTGACGTTGACCGTCGTCTTGGACCAAGCGACATCATACCAGTTCAGCGTGCGCATCCGCAAAAACGCCTGCTGCGACTTCTCGCCGTGCGCGGAAGCCGGAGCAATGGCTCCAACCGTCGCGACCACAGCCGCCGCGCCCATGGCGGCCAGCTTGACTAGGTTTCTCATGAACAAACCTCCCAGTTTCTTCCTCTTCGCGGCTAACGCGAAACATGCGCTTTCAACACATGCCTTCAACGTCGCCGCAGCTTGTCTTCCCAAGCCCTTGTTTCTTCCCAAGAGCTTTCGATCTTCAGAGTTCTCGTTCTTCTCCGGGGCGGCTTCTCGTTCTCCTCGCGGAAATCCGCGCCGCCCCGTCCGATCCTGCTCGATATCGATCAGATCTTGTCGATGACCTTGGTCGTCGAATACCAACGACCCATGAACCACCACAGGAAATACACCATCATCGAGACGAAGCCCGAGAAGAACGCGGCCACCGGAACGACGTCCTTACCGAAGGTGCGCAGCGTGCCGCGCTCGACCATGCGGATGTATTCCGGCATCGACGTGCGCACGAAGTGCAGGCCGATCAGATCGGCGAGGGACATAAGCTGTCCATGCTGCTCGGTCGCCTGATGGAACGCCGCGATCGCCGGCCAGTTGTTCGGATAGAACAGCAGACCCCAGCCCAGCGAACCGACAACCGCCGTGATCACGTAGCTGCCCGAAAGAAGCAGGATCACGTCGAGCCAAATCGCCGGAACGATCAAAGCGGACGGGAACACCAGCGAGATCGGGAAATAGGTCCAACCCCAGAAGTTCACGTAGCGGTTGATCCACTCGCCGATCAGCAGGCCGAGAGCCGCGAACACCGCGCCAAACGGAAGACGGAAGTTGACCCAGAAAAACGCCTGCGCCGCGGCGCAGAACGTCACGCCAAGGATCGGAATAACCGTCGGCCACATACGACGATCCTTCCAGTCGACCCAGAAGTCCCAGTCGCCCGCCGTCAGCATGAAGTGGACGTGATAGCCGCCGAGAACGGCGAAAAACAACAGTGTCAGAAGCAACCAGTCGACGGTCTGAACGCATCCCGCCGCCTCGGCGACGGAATGGAACGGACCGACCGCTCCCCCGCTCTTCGATGATGAAGACATCTTTCTTCTCCTTGGTGTCCTTGACGATAGTCCCCGGCTTTTCACTCGCCGGATTTTTTAGGCA
>PLZT01000386.1 GCA_003152255.1 Methylocystaceae bacterium
CCGGCCGCGTTGGCGATCGGATGCTCCGCCGAATAGGCGTCCGTCAATTCCCGCTGTTTCGCGAGATTGCCCTCGTATTCGCCGGCCTCGCCGCCGACGCCGGTTTTCGAGTCGAGGAAGGCCGCGAGCCGATCCGCGCCGCCGAAGGTTATTCCGTTGGCCAGCGACCGAACGACGTTATCTACGGACAGCGCGCCCTTGTCTTCGACCGGAGCCCCGCCAGGCGCGCCGCGAGGCGTCGAGCCGTCCGACCAGCCGTAATGCTTGGCGAGGACACCCCGCACCACTTCTTGGGGCGTGCCATCAGGAAAGGAAAAGGTCGAGCCGTCCGGGCCGTTTGCTGTAACGCTCATTGAATTTGCCTTAGTTTGTTTGAGTTGTCTTCGATTGGATCGCAAAAATACCGCACGCCTGGTCGCCGCTCGGGAGGCTGGCAGTAATTCACCACGCAAACAACGAGATCACGAGCGCCTATTTCGCCGCGCTGCTCCATCTCGGCGATCTTCGCGTCAAATTCTTCCTGGGAATGGCCCGTGATAACAATCTGCCGCCCGTCGCCTTCTTGCTGAAGTTCCAGCCTACGCAGCCTCTTTTTGGTTCCCGAGCTGGTCATTGGCCCATCCCCTCTTCGAGTTCATTAAGGCGCTGTTCGAGTTCCGCTACTTCGAGCGCTTTAACGAAGCCGCCGATCAGCTTGGAGACCTCCAACGCCTCGCCGGGAGTGAGCCTGCCATCAGCGACGGCCGCCAGAAGCGCCGCGCTCGCCGCAACCGCATCGGCAGGGCGTTTGATCTTGGGCAACGCGAAGGTGACCGGGTTGTCGCGGCGCGCCGGCAATATCCGGTCCAGGACAATCCTCGCCGCCGTCATATCGCCTTCGCGGGCCGCCGTCAGAACCGCATTAACGATGTTTGCCGCGTCGGCCTGCATCAGCTTCTCCGCGAGCAGCGTCGTCTTGTGTCGCGCGCCCTTCGGCTTGCCGCGTGGGTTGCCGGACTTTCCCTTCGGGAACGGCTTGCCCCGCTGCATTCCCGCTGTATTTTCAGCCATTGTGCGCGCCTCTTTTCAGCATTCCCGCGACAGCGATCAGCGCGCTTTCGGCCCTGCCGTCATCCTTCACGCGAGCGAACAGCCCGGCCTTGTCAGGCCAGCGGCGAATGGCTTCCGAGCGCGCGGCGTCTTTTGCCCCGTCCTTACCCGGNNCCAAAGGCAAAAGCGCCCGTAGGGCCTTCTCCGGGACGCGCGCCCACATATTCGACGAATGCCTGTGTCGCGTGCCAGCGGTAGACAATCTCCGCGAGCAAAGGCGCGTTGACGTTGGCGCGATTTTTCGGCCCGTCGCGCAAGATCGGCATGTCGGCGATTTCGAGCAGCGAGCCCTCCGGGGAGAGCAGCGCCAACGCGCCTTGGGCACCAATGTCTATTCCAAGAATCATCGCATCACCTCAAAATGGGATTTCGTCGCCGAACTGGTCGGAGCCGTCGCAGCCGTAGCGCGTAAGGCCCGAACGGTCGGGAGCCGGTTTCTCGGAGCGACCGCTAGAGCGCTCGCTAGAGCGAAATTCGTCCTTTGATTTTTCAGCCTTTCCGGCGTTAGTGACTTCCGCCTTCCGCTCCTTGGGCGCGGCACGCAGCGGCAGAACAGCGTCGGCGATGCACGTAAGGCTGACTTTCGTCATGCCGTCCTTGTCGTAAGTTTCGACGCGCAACGCACCTTGCACGCTCACGGCGTCGCCATCGGAAAGGCGCAAGAGTTCGGCGCCGGCGCTTTCCGAAAAAGCGATGATCTTCCACCAAGTGAGCGCGTCATCGCCCTTGGCCTTGATGGTCGCCGCCCAGAAGGTCTTACCGGCCTTCGAGGTGCGGCTTTCCGGCGCGCGAAAGATCGCCCCGGTTACGAGAACATGCGCGGTCATGGCGTTGTCCCTTCGATCAAATCGAGCACGGCGCCGACAATGCCGGCGGGCGAACCATCGGCCTCGCGCGTCACGGCGGCGCGGATGGTGTCGGCGGGCGTCCCGTACTGCAGGGCGAGACTCAGCGTCACTGCGGCGTCGCGCGCGGCGTCGGCGAGATCGCAAGAAGCCTTCGAGGAATGAACGAAGGCCTCAGCAAGAGCTCCGTCAGGAAAGCGGCTGACGCCGATGGTGTAGCGAAGGCCCTTGAACGTGAGGTCGTAAAGCTCCGCCGCTCGGCGGTTTGGGAGAAGGCAACGGCTCATCGCTCGCCCCCTGTCAGAGGCGGGACAGGACGGGACATTGCGGGACATTTGTCCTTATTTGTCCCGCCATATACGGGGGTGTGATAGCGGGACAGGACGGGACATGGGTCTTTAGACCATGTCCCGATGTCCCGCCGCGTCCCGATGGTTGGTTTTCGGCTTATGAGGGCCATAGGAAGCGCTCCCCCTTATGCTTAGCGGCGACGAGTAATTTTGCGTCAACAAGGCTCTTGACCGAGCGGGCGAAAGCCTTCCTCTGGCGCTCCGCGAGTTTCTCCGGGCCGTCGCCTGCCTCCGCTTGCTCGGCTATCCGGGCGTAGTAGCGCTCTCTCACCGCAGCATCGGAGGCAGCGCGAACGAGCGGGCCGGCATTGCCGAACGGCTTGAAGCTCTCCCCCGCCTCTTCGATAGCCTCTGCAACCACCGTCATGAGAAGCCGCTGCGCCGCTGGGACCGTTTTCTCGCGAGGCGCGCGCGCCGCCGGATCAGCGTCTTCGATGGCGTCGACAACCAGCGTCGATATTTCATCGCCGTCTTAGTCGAGAGTGATGACGATGCGGGACAGGCGAGCGCACATCCGCACTTCGCTCGCGTCGTCTTTGAGCTTTTGCAGGGTCAACGTCGCGGCAAGATCGCCGTCGACATGCTCGCACAGGATTTGCGCATCGAGCGCGCC
>PLZT01000011.1 GCA_003152255.1 Methylocystaceae bacterium
AAGGTCGAAGCCTCGCAGCTCGAACTGGAGCAAACCGGCTTCTCGTTGCACGATCACCTTGAGAAGGTGATGGAGATGGTGGCGACCCGGGCCGATGAAAAAGGGCTGGCCTTGCTGTGCGAGATCGCGCCGGGCATGCCTAATGATTTGGTCGGCGACCCGACGCGGCTTAGGCAGGTGCTTCTCAATTTACTTGGCAACGCAATCAAGTTCACGGAATCCGGCGAAGTGTCCTTGCGAGTCACGCAGGATGGGAACTTTGCAGTCCCTACTGCGTTGCGGTTCGCGGTCGCCGACACCGGCATCGGCATTCCGAGCGAGAAATTGGGCCGGGTGTTTGAACGCTTCACTCAAGCAGATTCGTCCACCACGCGAAGGTTCGGGGGCTCGGGGCTTGGCCTTACAATTTCGAGACGACTTGTGGAATTAATGGGCGGCCGCATCTGGGTCGAAAGCGGTGTGGGAAAAGGCAGCGTGTTTTCGTTCGCCGTGCCATTCGAGATCTGGCCCTCGACCAATCGGCCGGCGCTCATAACGGTTGGCGCGGATCCCGAGGCGCAACTACCGGCGCTGCGTATTCTTCTGGCGGAGGACTCTGCCGATAATTGCACGATTACTATGGCCTATCTGGAAGACACGCCTTACCAGGTCGATATCGCGGAGACGGGAGCCGTCGCCTGTGAAAAGTTTACGTCCGGACACTACGACCTTGTCCTGATGGACCGGCAAATGCCGGTAATGGATGGCTTGACCGCGACGCGGTCAATTCGAGCATGGGAACAGGCGAACGACCGACCGCCGACGCCAATCATCGCGCTGACGGCCTCCGCCTTGAAGGGGGATCGGGAAATGTGTCTGGCGGCAGGCTGCACGGCTTTTTTGACGAAACCAATCAAGCAAGAGGTGCTGTTGCAAGCGATCAAGGAACGTTCCCAAATAGCGCCGCCAATCGTAAAGGCTGAGAGCAGCCGAACAGACACGGTCGCCGCGCTCTTGAACACTAAATTCGCGGACCGGATCCCCGCGTATTTACTGAACTGCAGGCGGAATATCAATTTTATCCTGGAAGCCCTGGATCGGGTTGATCTTGAGACCGTGACGATTCTGGGGCACCAAATGAGTGGTTCCGGGGGCATGTTTGGATTTCAGGAAATCACCGACATCGGCACCGCGCTTGAACAGGCAGCCCAGAACGCCGACATCGAAACGTCGCGCAAATGGGTGAGTGAATTGTCGAGCTACCTGGATCGTGTTGAGACCATTTCGGGCTAGCCGTTATAATTGCGAGGCCTGTGAGGGTGGCCTGTTATCCGATGTGCAACGGTACTAGGGATGAGCTGCATCACGGCGCGTCTACTTCAAAAACCCGGGCTGACATGTTGGGGCTTGCCGCTGATGAGGAACGAAAAGTGGTATTCCTTCGGTGAGCCAAGCGGGCCGATTGTGAAGCGAAACGGTGGAGCATGACGATTTCGTCGCGCTACCTGACGCTGGCGCCTGACCGCGCCGCTTTTCCTCGTCGATTGTTTCCCGAAGACGACGCATTCTGATCTCGCGCACAAAGCAAGATGTCCGACTCTATCAATATTGCTGCCTACAGTGCTGGTTTCGGTTTTAATTTGCGGTGTCGGATCGCTCGATCCTGCATGGCACGCGGCTTCGTTGAATCCGGCCGATGCATTTCGCCGACTGTGACGGAGTATGAATGAAAATTGCCCAACCCTGATCTCGTCGGACCATCAGGGAGTGGCGTGGCGCTCGCCAAACCTCGTTCGGTGATACAGTAGAGTTGTCCAGTTCGATGCAAACAGCGAAGCGCGCTTTAGCGCGGTCGGCCGCTTTCGGTGGACGAGATTGGGCGATCAACGTCCGCTAATGGGATGGACCGCCTGCTTTCCTAGCGGTGTAGTCTGCAAAGACTCGCATCCGCGAAGAAGCAGGAGAAGCAGTCTATGGAAGCAAGAGCACAGAACGCCATGTTAATGGCGCGCGGAATTTCCCCACTTTTGGCGAACCAAAATTCCCCAGTCTGGCGGGTTGGGCGATCAGCGTGATATGTGATCGGCATCCTCGTTTTTGGGTGGCCGTCCACGACGCTTCAAGGTCGGCGGGACGGGTAACGGGTTGAGGGAAGCCTTCGAACGAATGTGCTCGGGAAGAAGATCGGCGTGTTCGCGCAGGCGATAGCTCGAGCCCTCGATCTGGAACACGATGGTGTGGTGAAGCAATCAGTCGAGCAGCGCCGTCGCCACGACAGGGGCACCGAAAATCCCGCCCCCTTCGGCAAAGCCGCGATTGGACTTGAACATCATGGCGCCTTTTTCATATCGGACGTTGACGAGCTGGAAGAACAGATTGCCGCCCCCTGGGATCACGGGGAGGTAACCGATCTCAGCTTTCCGCTGGCGCTGCATTCGGAGCGATAGCATTGTTGTCCGGTATGTCTTTCTGCATCGCCACGTCCCTGGTGGGGGCGTCGTTTGTTGGCTGAGCCGGCGCTTCGGACTGAATTTATTTGGGGGGCGCCTCGGGCTCCGTCGGGGTCTCCGCGCGTGATGGCGGCTTGGCTTTAGGCTCGATCGCGGCCCGCTTGCTATGTATGAGCTCGCTGATCGCGTCGAGTTTGCTATCCACCAGCGCGCGAAATTCGTCGGCTTTGTCGGGCGGCGTGACGTAAATGCCTACACCAAAACCGATCGCACCCGCGATCAAGATCAACAGTAATCCTCGAAACATTCTCCGAATCCTCCGACCTGATTGATTCGTCTTTTCAGGACGAAACGAGCTTCCGCTCACCGTTGACGATACTTAGATTATGATGGCTGTGGCAAGCCCATAACAAAAAAGAGAATTTGACGCCGCCCGCCCGTCGTCCTCTGGCGCGCGAAGCGGAAAAGCCCGGAAGGTGACCTTGATGGGGTGGACGGCCGCTGCTCCCCGGCATCCAGGTGCCGTATGGTGGTCGTCGGGAAAATGGGCCACAGTCGAGAGGAGGCGTCCACATGCAAATTACCACGATCGGATTAGGCTTGGCGAAAAACGTGTTTCAAGTTCATGGCGTGGACGCCGAAGGCAAGGCCGTGGTTCGGCGTAAATTGCGGCGCACACAGGTGCGGGAGTTCTTCGTCGGGCTTGCGCTGTAAATCAGATTCCAATCATGACCCCTTTCAATGTTTCTCATTATAGTAAAATCAGTCGCTTATGTGTGTGACCCGGTAACTGGGGCAAATTCCCGGGCGGTAGGCGTTTGGCTTATGCGGGGGCTGGGCGGACTAGCCCGTCTTATTCACCCGA
>PLZT01000456.1 GCA_003152255.1 Methylocystaceae bacterium
CTGGGCTCATAGCATTTGGCGGAAACTTGCGCCACGGGTAAAATTATGCCCAAGAATTAGGCTCGGCGCCGGGAATGCCGGACGTTTTTGCATCATATTGTCGCGGGTTCGCCGACGCCAGTGGACGCCGCGGCGCATCCATCGACGATTGAAAGAAGCCCGCGCGCCGTGGAATGGCGCGCGGGCTTTACGACGGGCGGTGACGAGATCAAGTCGTCGGCACGGTCGAGATCGTCTTCAAGATTTGCGAGGCGATCTGGTAGGGGTCGCCTTGAGAATTGGGGCGGCGGTCTTCCAGATAGCCTTTGTAGCCGTTGTTGACGAAGCTGTGCGGAACGCGGATCGACGCGCCGCGGTCCGCGACGCCGTAGGAGAAGGTCTCGATCGACGCCGTTTCGTGCAGGCCCGTTAGACGCATGTGGTTGTCAGGACCATAGACGGCGATGTGGTCCGCCTTGGCTTTTTCGAACGCCGTCATCAGTTGCTCGAAATACCCCTTGCCGCCCGTTTCCCGCAGATGGGTGGTGGAGAAATTGGCGTGCATCCCCGAGCCGTTCCAGTCCGTGTCGCCGAGCGGCTTGCAGTGATANNTCGATGTCGACGCCGTATTTTTCGCCAAGACGCTGAAGAATGTAGCGGGCCGTCCACATTTCGTCGGCCGCCTTTTTCGAACCCTTGCCGAAAATCTGGAACTCCCACTGGCCCTTGGCCACCTCGGCGTTGATGCCTTCATGATTGATGCCGGCGTCGATGCACAGATCGAGATGCTCCTCGACGATCTGGCGCGCGATGTCGCCGACATTCTTATAGCCGACGCCCGTATAATAGGGTCCCTGCGGCGCGGGAAAACCATGTTCGGGGAAGCCGAGCGGACGTCCGTCCTGAAAAAAGAAATACTCCTGCTCGAAACCGAACCAGGCGCCGGGATCGTCGAGAATGGTGGCGCGCGCGTTGGAAGGATGCGGGGTGACGCCGTCCGGCATCATCACTTCGCACAAAACGAGGGCGCCGTTCTTGCGCGTGGAATCGGGATAGACGGCGACCGACTTCAGCACGCAGTCGGAGCTGCGCCCCTCGGCCTGCTGGGTGGAGCTGCCGTCGAAGCCCCAAAGCGGCAGCTGCTCAAGCGTCGGAAAGTCGTTGTATTCCTTGATTTGCGTCTTGCCGCGAAGGTTTGGCACTGGTTTATAGCCATCGAGCCAAATGTACTCGAGCTTGTATTTCGCCATATGTTTAGACCTCCGGTCGCGTTGATGCGTGAATGTCGCGCCGCCGCGGAGACGCTAATCCCGCGAAAGGCGCGCCCGCCCCATGCAGCGCGCATGCCAAGCGCGGCCTTCACGCGTCAGCGCGGGTCGACGACCACGGGCAAATCCTCGCGCGCGCCCCATTCCGACCAGGAGCCGTCGTAGACCGCCGCCGCGCCGTGGCCGCTGGCCGCCAACGCCAGACTGATAATCGCCGCGCTGAGTCCCGAGCCGCAACTGGCGATGACAGGCCGTTCCGGGTCGATCCCGGCGGCGCGAAACTCGTTCTCCAACGCGGCCGCGTTCTTCAACCGGCCGTCTTCGATCAGCCGCCCGAACGGCAGGTTCGCCGCGCCGGGCATATGGCCCGAGCGCAAGCCGGGTCGCGGCTCGGGCGCGTGGCCCTTAAACCGCTCCGCCGAGCGCGCGTCGGCGATTTGCGCCGATTTGCCGTCCAGCGCCTTCTTCACGTCGCGAGCGTCGGCGACGAGCGAGTGATCGAGCCTCGCCGTGAAATGGACTTTTGGACGCGGCGTCTCGCGCTGCTGGAGCTTGCGCCCCTCCGCGATCCATCGCGGCAGGCCGCCTTCGAGGATCGCCGCGTCGATGAACCCGAACGCGCGCAGCGTCCACCACAGCCTCGGCGCCGAAAACAACCCCAGGCTGTCATAGATGACCGCGCGCATCCCGTCGCCGAGACCAAGATCCCGCATCGCGGCGGCAAAAGCGATCGGGTCCGGCAGCATGTGCGGCAGGTCGGTCCTGGCGTCGGCCACCGCGTCGATGTCGAAAAACACCGCGCCGGGAATATGGCCGGAAAGATATTCCGCGCGGGCGTCGCGCCCGGCCGCCGGCATATGCCAGGAGGCGTCGAACACGACGAGATCGGGCGCGTCGAGATGGTCGGCGAGCCATTGCGTCGAGACGAACAGTTTTTCGGGTTCGATGATCTGATGCGGCATGAAGCTCCCCTTGCAGCCGGCTTCGTATCCTTGCCCGCGCGCCTTGGATTTTGGCGCCGGCCAGCGACGCGGTATTGCTTCCTGGCGGGTTGTCGGCACAATAAGCAGATTCGCTTCCCTCTGTCGAAGCCAACAGCTGATCTTCAGGAGCCCGATGTTAGAGATTCCCGGCAAGGCCTGCGGTCCCTGCTCCTTCTGTTGCAAGGTGCTGGAAATCGAGGAGTTGAAGAAGACGGCGGGCGATCTGTGCGAACATTGCGCGCGATCGGGCGGCTGCTCGGTTTATGCGACGCGGCCGCAGGTTTGCCGCGACTATCATTGCGACTGGAAAGAGGATCGGGGACTTTCGGTCCAGTTCCGGCCAGACCGCGTGGGGACGCTGTTGATGGACGATCCCGACAGCGACGAATATCACGCTGTTTGCGACCCGGAAAAGCCGTTTTCCTGGCGCAATCCTCTGATATTCAGGCACCTCGTCACTCTGGCGAAGGAGGGGCGCGTCGTCGTCGCCAAGGCGGGTTTGCGCAGCTGGCGCATCTTCGCGGACGGACGGTCGCAAGAGTCGGCGTGATCGCGTTGATCTTACACGATCAATCGGGGTCGAGAGCGGGCTTTGCCCCAAGGTGATCGCGAACCCGCCGCATCCGGGACCGTCGACAAGTCGCGCTAGCCAACGTGGCGCGAAGGCCGCGAACGTGCTAGGCCGCGAACTCTCGACTGGACGCGAATTTGATTCGAGCCGATATGACCGATTTCAAACGCCCCCCTTCCCCCACGTTCCGGCGCGTCTCGCGTCTCGCGGCGGTTTGCGGCGCGCTCACGGCGCTGTCGACGGCGCCCGCGGCGGCGGAGACGCTGAAGGCGCATTACGCGCTTAGTCTGCTTGGCCTCTCCATCGGCAGCGCATATGCGTCCGGCGTGATCGAACCGCAGAATTACCGCCTCGACATCGCCATGAAAACGACGGGCCTCGCCAATCTCGTCAACAATACGAGAGGCGCGGCCACGGCGACCGGCAAACTCAACCCCGAGGGACCCTCGCCAGCCAGTTTCGCCAACACGCTCGCCAATTCATATGAGACGCGGACGATTCGCATGTCGCTCGGCGGCAACGCCGTGCGCCTTCTCGAGGTGAAGCCCGAGCCGTGGGACGCCGCGCAACGCCTGCCGGTGAACGCGGAGCACAAGCAGCACATCATCGATCCGGTGAGCGCATTGATCATGAGCGTGCCGGCCGGACAAGAGTTGGTCGGTCCGACCGCCTGCAACCGCACGATTCGCGTGTTCGACGGCGTGACGCGTTTCGACGTGCAGCTCAGATATGTCGAAACCAGAATGGCGAAAGCCAAGGGATTCGCCGGGCCGGTGTCGGTCTGCACGGCGCATTACACGCCGATCGCCGGCCACCGCCCGGACAGCTCCGTGACCAAATACATGGCCGAAAACCAGGAAATGAGCGTGTGGCTCGCGCCGCTCGCCGAGGCTCATGTCGTCGCGCCGCTGCGCATAGACATCAAGACGTCGGCGGGCAATTTGTCGATCGAAGCCGTTGAATTCAACATCGCGCGGCGCCAGGCTTCCTCCGCCGGTCAATAGNNGCGCGGGCCGTCAGTTGAACGGAACCTCGCGTGTTTTCTTGCGGCTCATGCGGTCCGATTCATATTGCAGATAGCGCATCTCCAACGGCTCCGGCGCTTCCTTCGCGGAAGCGCGCAGGCAGAAGGACGGCTTTGGATGGAAGCCGCCGTCCGGCGCTTCGAAACAATCGGTGAATTGCGTTTCGCATTGAATTGAATCGCTCAGCCGCGGCGTCGCGCGCACGGCGGCCGCGCGCGCCTTCTCGACGACCGCTTTGCATGTCGCGGCTTCGAAACCCCAACTCACGCACTCGGTTTGCGTGGACATGATCTTGCCGTCGCCGCTACAGGCGGGCGCGCGACGCGTGGCGACGAACGCGGCCAAGCCCGCGGTCGCCAAGATCGCCGCGAATAGAAATTTCTTTGACGGCATGCGGCTCATTGACGCTTATTCTCCATTATGCCGAAACCACCGGGCGTGGGGCGCGCGAAGGATAATGCGTCGTCTCATGCAACGGCAAGCGTAAACTGCACCGAAACCTTGTGGAGCCGAAGCGCAGCCCGCTTTTTGAGTCGCTTGACAACGCACAGCCGTTACAATAATTCCGTGAATAACTGCAGACCGGAACCGCAGACGTGAGCTGTGGAGTAATATGGTTCATTCCAAATAGGATCGGAGCCAAGGGCGAGTATGCAGGAGCGTTCCTGTCTCTTCGAGGGACGGCCCGCGTCGGGCAGCGACGCGGCGGGAACTTAAATTAATGCGATCCACTTAACCGCAGATCGTTAAGACGGGATGTCGCTCTTGAAGAGTGATGTGTTGAAAATGTCGGCAACTGTCCAGGCCCGGCGCAAGGTGTGACTGAAGGAGGAAGTTATGGGCGCGATTCTCGAATTGACAAGCTACGCTGCGACCCCGGTTGGCATGGTCGCCATCATCGTGTTGGGCGCGGCCGCCTATTTCGCCGCTCGTTGGGTTTTCTCCGACTGAGCGACGCGACAAGCGTAATAATACAAACGCGGCGGATCGGCGAAATGCTGGTCCGCCGCGTTTTCTTTTTGTGCGCGGCGCTCTTTTTTTTGAGCGGCGCTCTTGCGGCGCTCTTGGGCGAAGCATGTCGCGCTCGCGCTAAGGAGCCATGCCGGCGCCGCCCCTTTGGATGGGAGCGCTTTTCATCCGCGATAAATATCTATATGGTAATTTCTGGGTTCTAACCTCGGTTTAGAACAACGAACCGCCAAAACGGGTGGGGACCGCCCGCTCCCCGCGCCGTCCAATCAATAGCCACGCCAAGTTTTTTCGGCGAGGGTAGTCGCGGGCCCGGCTCGGCCCAGCATTGGAGATCGCCATGCCCCCCAACTCGTCGACCAGATCCGGAGATAATCATGCGGTCGCCGAGGCTGACGAGGCTCCCTCGCCTCGCGCGCAAGGCGATCGGCAGCCGCAAACGCGCGCCCAGGGCGCCGCCTTCGGCGCGAAGCCGCAGACCGCCAATGTCCCCGCGATCGACGTGGCGGTGTGCGACAAAAGCCCGTTGATCCTCGCTGGTCTCGACAAATTGCTGACCGACGACCGCCGCTTCAATCTGGTTCTCAAGGTGACCGACGGCGAGGAGTTTTTGGACGCGGCGCGCCAGCCTCGTTTCACTCTCGCGGTGATCGGCTGGCAGTTGCCGACGCTGCATGCGCGCGATGTCCTGCGCGCGCTGTCGCGGCAGGCCTCGGCGCCCAAGATCGTCGTCTACAGCGGCACCAACGATCCGGCCGCGCCGGCCGAGACGCTGCAACTGGGCGGAGCCGGCTTCGTCAGCAAGCGCGCGCCGCCGGAGCGCCTGCTCGACGTGCTGTCCGCCGTCGCGGCGGGCGACATGGTCTTTCCCTTTGTCGACATCCGCAAGATGCGCGCCGACCCGCTGGAGAATCTGACGCTGCGGGAGCGCAGCCTGCTGTCGGCCCTCGGTTCGGGCCAGACCAATAATCAACTCGCCAAGGAATTCGGCGTGTCGATCAACACGATCAAATTCCATCTGCGCAATTTGTTCGAAAAGCTCGAAGTGCGCAATCGCGCCCAGGCGATCGCGATGTTCCTCGAAATGAAGCATGGCGCATGGCCGCCGAGCGGCGGCCAAGGTCCCCGCGGCCTTGAAACATCGGGGTCGTCGCGAGGTCGAAAGCCGCAGGGTCGGCCAGACTGAAATCATGTTTCGGGACGGCCTTAGGGCGCCGGAAACAACGCGTCCGTCTTCCCCGTCAGGCGATAGGCGATAAGGCCAAGCCATTCGTGCATGGCGTTTTCGACCATTGAGACGGCCGACCCGGTGTCGCCCGGAACGCCCGCGCGCCAAAACTCGCCGTTGGTGCGAAAATCGACGGGATAGGCGATCACGGGAAAGCCGACCTCGCGAAAAACGCCGACGGCGCGCGGCATGTGCATCGCCGAGGTGACGAGCAGCCAGCGCTCGCCCTCCCTTGGCTTCACCAGGTCGCGGGTGAACAGCGCGTTTTCGAAGGTGTTGCGGGATCGGTCCTCGTAGACGACATCGCCCTGATCGAGCTCCACCGCCCGCCAAAACCGCCGCACGGCCCACGCCTCGGTCAGGGTCGAAGCGCGCAGGGAGGCCGAACCGCCGGTAAACACCAGCCGCGCCTTGGGATAGCGCCGCAGCAATTCGAGCGGCGCGGTCACCCGCTCGGCGGCTTGGTTGAAACTGGCGCGGCCGTATTGGGCGCTGAGCGTCTCGTCGATCGAGCCGCCGAGCACGACGATCCCGTCCGGCGGGGCGGCGTCGTCCGGCAGCGCCGCGAATCGCGTTTCCAGCGGAACCGCCAGCATGTGCCCCACCGGCCCAAGGGCCATGAGCAGCAACAGCGCCGCGGCCAGGGTCGTCAGCCGCCGGCCCGCTTTGAAATGGCGCGTATAGGCGAGTCCTACCCCGAGCGCGAGGAGCGCCAGCGCCAAATGCGAGGGCGAGCCGATAAACTCAAAAATCTTCGATATGGTAAAGAACATGGGCTTTCGATCTCGGCGCCCGCGCCGCCGTTGCGTGAACCGAATTCAACGGGCGCGGACCGCCGCCGCGCTTGAGCGTCAGGGTCGCCCAGCCGTCGATGTCGCGCCGCTCGCGCAGCGCATAGCCCTGCGCCCTGTAAGCGGCGAGAATCCCGGGCACGTCGCGCGCCAACAGCCCGGAGAGCACAAGTTCGGCCCCCGGCGCCGCCGTGCGGGCGAGGCTCGGCGCGAGCAGTCGCAAGGGCTTCGCCAAGATATTGGCGAAGATCAAATCGGCGCGCCCCTTGCGCAAGGCGCCATGGCGCAAACCCGTCGCGACCACCGGCCGCACCAGGGCGCCCACGCCATTCGCCCGCGCATTGGCGCCGGCGGTTTCGACGGCGATGGGGTCGATGTCGCCGCAGGCGACGGGGCGATGCAGCAGCTTCGCGCTGGCGATGGCCAGAACGCCCGTGCCCGTGCCGACATCGAGCACGCGGGCCGGGCGCCGGCGTTTCAGCACGCGGTCCAGCGCCAGCAGGCAGCCCAGGGTCGTGCCGTGATGGCCCGTGCCGAAAGCCAGCGCCGCCTCGATCTCGATGCCCACGTCATTGCCGCGCAACCTCTTTCGGTCATGCGAGCCATGCACCAGCACGCGCCCGGCGCGAACCGGCTTCAGCCCCGTCAGCGCGCTCGCGACCCAATCCCGCTGGGCGATTTGCGAAAACTCCGCGGCGCTGGCGGCTTCCGCGCCCGCGGCGGCCTCGATCAGCGCGCGCACGCCCGCCTCGTCCGGCGGCTCGCCGAAAAAGACCTCGACGGCCCAAAGGGCGTCCTTTAGGACGCCCGTCGCGGACGACGGGCTATGGCTCGTTCCGTCCGCCTCCTCGAAGGCGCAGGCCGCCGTTTCGGCGGGGTCGAATGTTTCGACAATGACGTCCACGATGGCGCGCGCGCGCCGTTCGTCGCAGACGAGACGCAGCACATGGCTGGCGTTATTGGGGGGCAGACCTTCGAGCATGTCGGGCGATTAGCACGCCGCGCCGGCGGCGTCACCTTTCCCCCGGAGCGCCGGGCCTGTATCCTGGACCAAGGAAGCGCGACAAGCGCCGGGCAACATGGGGCCAGATGACAGAGAAGCTGACGATTTGTCTCGTGGGACCAAGGAAGGGAGGCAAATCGACCTTGCTCGCCTCGCTCGCCGATTGCGTCGCCCAACGCGCCTTCGGCTATCCCCTCTCGCTACGCCCGACGTTGCAGGCGATCAGCCACGCGGAGGCGATGGCCGATGCGGCGGCGGCGTCGCAAAATATTTTCGAGGGGCCGAACGGCGATTACGAAAAGCTTCGGCGCGACTTCGTCGAGGGCGGCGTCGCCACGGACACGCTGGACACCTACGAATATTATTTCCGCCTCACGCTCAATGGCGCGGCGCCGCCGGCGGTGAGCGAGCGCGCGCCCTGGCTGCTCGAGATCGTCGACGCCGCCGGCGAAATCGCGGTGCCGCCCGAGGGCGCGCGGGTCGCCATATTGAACGATGTGAAGGATAAATTCGCCGGCCAGATGCTCGGCGCGCAGGCCATTGTTTTCGTGCTGCCGATGGTGCGGCTGGAGGACAGCGGCTGGATCGCGACGCTCGCGCGCCTAATCGACCGTCTGGCGCAGAGCAAGGACAAGAAACTGCGGCGGCTCGTCGTCGCTTTCTCGCAATATGAGCGGCTGTTCATCGGCCTCGGGCCGAGCGCCTTCACCTATGCCTGCGATCCGGCGGTGGCGCTATACGTCGTGCGCAAATCCCTGCGCGCCGCCCCCTGGATGGACGCCCTGCGCGCGCTGGACCTCGCCGGCGTCTCGATACGTTTCACGGTGACGTCGGCCTATGGCTTCGTCAAGCGCTTCCAGAACCCCAACATCGACCCGCATCAACCCGGCGAACAGCGTTTCCGCCGCCCGGGCCTCGAAGGGGCGCGCGGCTATAGCGAATATTGGCGCCCATTCCTGACGGCGGAGCCGATTCTCTACGCGGCTCTCGATCTCGACAGCGCCTTCACCTTCTCCTATCGCCAGATCGACGCCCGGCGCGAGGAGGGATGAGCGAAGCCGCGGGATCGGCGCTCGGCTCCTTGCCGGCGACCGAACCAGCCTTCGCGTCACACGAAAGCGACCGTCAAAATCTCGTAGCTTTTGCCGCCGCCGGGAGTCTTCACCTCAACGGTGTCGCCGGCCTTTTTTCCGATCATCGCGCGGGCGATGGGCGAAGTGATGGAGACGC
>PLZT01000563.1 GCA_003152255.1 Methylocystaceae bacterium
GCAACCATGCTTCTGATCCTCCATCCCGTAAATCAAGATGGAGGCTGCCTACAACGCTGCGCAAAATATAGGAATCCCTTCCAACCAAGCGCTTTCACGGAATCGAAGTACTAGCGTCTCCGAGTAAAGCTTGCCAAGCATCCCCGTGGAATGACAAGCGAGCGCCAGCGCGCCGGGAAGCGGGCCGAAACCGACCGCGGCGACAAAGATGATTCCCCACACGACAGCGGGTATCGAACGAAGAGCGTTCAAGCCGACACGCACAATGATGCGGAGCGACGCCGGCGAGGTGGTTCTGGCCGCCAGCGGCGCGATTGCAAGAGCCACCAAGGCCGCGAGAATCGTGCCCGATGCGCTCATGGCCAAAGTGTCGATGAGCGGCTGGCGCCAGTTCCTCCATCTGCTGAAGTCGGGAGGAATCGAGTCCGACAGCAGGCTCATAATGGTCGGTCCGGCGTCGCGATAGCGGGCGAGATCGAAGACGCTCGAATAGTTCAGAATATAAACCGCCGCGGCGACGAAGCCGAGCGTTACAACAAACGATGCGACGGCGGATCGCGCGCTCTCCATCAGAAACCGCGCAACGTCCGTTGTCGAAGACGATCTGACGTGGGTCATGGCGCTGGAACAGCCTCGGGATTCGCCGCGCGAATCGCCTCGATCCATTTGCGCACCGGATCTACGTCGGCGTCCTCAGCCGGAACGAATGCTGTCGCCCGAAGCACTTTCAGCGCTTCGGCGTCGGTCATGTCGAGAAACGCCTTGCGAATCTCTTCCTTGAAAGCGGGGTCGACGCCCTCGCGGAAGGTCCACATATATTCGGGAATATCCGGCGATTCCGCGAGAATTCTGACCTTGCCGCCGTCGATCCTGCCCTCCCCGACCAAGCGCTCGAAGATCGGCTTGCTCAACCCGCCCGCGCCGACTCTGTGGGTGGCGACCGCTAATGCCACGGCGTCATGGGCGCCCAGCACGCGCGACGCATAGTCACGCCCGGAAACAAGACCCGCTTCGAGCAATTGATAGCGCGGAACCCACGTTCCAGATGTCGAGGCAGGGTCGCCGAATGCGATGTCTTGCCCCTTCAGATCGCCAAGAGACTTTGCCGCGCTGTCAGCAGGCGCGATGATGACCGCCTTGAAGGTCGGTCCCTCGGTTGCATGCGTGGGCCGCGCGAAGGGCTCTAGCTTGGCGCTTCGGCTTCGCAAAATATAGGTGACCGGTCCGAGATAGGCGACATCGAGGCGGCCGAAGCGTAGCGCTTCGCCTGTCGCCGCATAATTGGCGCCGACGATAAGCTCGACTTTTACATTAAGGCGCTTTTCAAGATAGGCACGAAGCGGCTCGTTGAGACGCATGACCGTCGGTGCCGATTCCCCGGGGAGAAGGCCGATTGTCAGGTGATCCGGACGAGGTTGCGCTTGCGCTGAAAGCACGCCAAGGACCGTAGTCGCCAACAGCAGCGCGCGATGGATTATGCCGCGTAGGGCGTGAGACATGATTTGAACTCCTCGTTCGCCACTTGTTGATCGGCTTCCACCGGATGCTGCCGAAAGACCCGTGCTTGCTCGGTCGAGCCGAACGCTTCGACAGGTCCATTAAAAGCGATCTTGCCATCAGCGAGACCCAACACCCAATCCGCCAGTGCAAGCGCGGTTTCGAGTTGATGCAGGACGATGACGATTGTAGCGCCGGAGCGAGCGACCGCCCGACGCAGCGTCGCGCTCATTTGACGCACGAGCACAAGATCAATGGAAGAAAAGGGCTCGTCGCCGAGCAACAAATCTGGTTTTCGCACCAGCGCGCGGGCTATGCCGACGCGCTGCCGCTCGCCGCCGCTCAATCGCATGACGCGGGTGTTGGCGTGGTGGAGAAGACCGACCTCTTCCAGCGCCTCCGCGGCTTGCCGGCGGACATTCATCGGCCAGGGCCACAGCGAAAGAGGGTTACGAACGTCGGCCATGCCCAGCAGGACATTGTCGATCGCTGACAGCCGCTCGATCAAGGCATGATCTTGGAAAATGGTCGCCATGTGGCAACGGTGACGTTTCATCGCGGCGGGCGTATCGAGCGCGCCAAAATCCGAAAGCACGATTTGTCCACGTTGAGGCGCGATCAAACCGTTAAGCAGGTGGATAAGAGTCGTCTTGCCGGCGCCGGATCGGCCCACGACGACGGTTACCCGTCCCGCGGGAATTTCGATCGAGAGGTCATGCAGAACCTCTGTGGCGCCGCGGCGGACCGTCACGTTTTCGAGTCGTATCACATGCGCCTCCCCGGTCTCATTTTTCGATACGGCTCCGCTGGCTTGGTCAGGCGTCCGCGAGCTCAATTTCCTTTTTCAGGAGGTTCTTCTCAGGCCGCTTCTGCTCCACGAGTTCGATGCGATATCCATCCGGATCTTCTATGAAGGCGATGATGTTCTCGCCATGGCGCTGCGTGCTTGGCGGACGCGGCATTTTCACGCCTTCCTCCGCGAGCTTCGCGCAAAGCGCGGTAATGCCATACACGCCGATCGCGATGTGACCGAAGGCGCTGCCGAGAACGATGGACTCGTCCCCAGACCAATTGAAAACCAGCTCGAGCACCGCGCCATGATCAGCTTCGCAATAACCGAGGTAGGTCTGGGTAAACTGGTTCTCCTTATGCTGTCGCTGCTCGAGCACGCGCATGCCCAGCAAGCGCGTGTAAAAATCGACGGATCTATCCATGTCGCTGACGCGGAACATGGCGTGAAGAACACGAAACATGGGATCCCCAATTGTAGCGTCGTTCATGGCGTCACCCTCTGATCGAACGATAATGAGCAACGCGTGTGCCATCGCCCAAGACGGGGCGAAGGCGAAAGCTCACGAACGTGAAATCAACGGATTTACGGAGCCAATGGCTGTTCGACGATTGCTCCGGGCCGCGCGCGCCGCACAAAACCGTACGCGCGAGTGGATCGACTTACATTTCAGAACAATCTTCGCGGTCGATCAGCTGTGATCGCCCGCCCTTATTCATGGCCGCATTCGCGGTTCGCATTCGCTTCCCCGGCAAAACACCAATGAAAACTGGAATGTTGCACCCGCGCGGACACGTTGTCTCGTGGCGCCCCACGCCATCGCTTCCAATCTTTTGGCGCCGTCATTGCAGTAAGTCCGGTGAAACCAAATCGCGGAGTTGCTGATATGGCGCAGCCTTTCATTTCTCTGGAAGCTATATTCGCAACTACCAACAATGAACCGATGGCGGAAGCGCGCGAGTCGCCGCGTGAGTTCGAAGCAAAGGGTTGTGCGTCGTCTGGTTGCGGCCCCGCGGAAGGCGCCGATGAAC
>PLZT01000442.1 GCA_003152255.1 Methylocystaceae bacterium
AAAGTTGAAGCGTCGATCAGTCGCTACAAGCGCGTCATCGGAGATACCTTGAAGTCGCGCGACGACGCACGCCGCGTGACCGAAGTTGCAATCGCGATCAAATCTCTCAACCAAATGCGAAAACTCGGGCAAGCTCATTTCCTACGCATCGCGTAAATGATTCCACAACGGTGCCCTCGTGCCTTTCGAAGCCTCCGTGCAACAAGGCCACAGGACGGCGATAGTGCGCCGCGACCTCTCGCAGCCGATGCAACTCATGATGCGGTTTGGAGTGGTTGGTCCAGATCGCACCGTTTTCGATTACGGTTGCGGCCAGGGCGAAGATGTCGCCGCCCTTGCGTCCCAAGGACTCTCGGCGTTCGGCTGGGATCCGCATCATGCCCCCGAAGGCCCTCGCTGCCCCGCCGACGTGGTCAATCTCGGCTTCGTGCTAAATGCGAAATCCTAGGGAAAGGATCGAGACGCTGAAGGCCGCTTGGGGGTTCGCCAAGCAGTCCCTGTGCGTCGCCGTGATGCTCCAAGGGAAGACCTCCATCGTCGGCCACAAGCCCTATGGGGACGGCTACGTGACCACACGGGGCACATTTCAAAAATATTTCGCGCAGCAGGAACTCCAATCGCTAGTGGCGAGCGTGACCGGCGAGAAGCCGTTGGCGTTCGCGCCCGGAATCGTTGCCGTCTTCAAGGATAAGGATCTCGAGCAGGAGGTGCTCCTTCGGCGCCATTCCCGAGCCTTCGTCGAAGGCGCTTTCCCGAGGCCGCCGCCCCGCGAACGCATCGTCGTCGCCCGCCCGGAACTCCGCGAACGCATCGGGCCAGCCATCGAGACCTTGCGCGCCCGTGCGATCCTGCTCGGGCGCCTGCCCGACCAGGAGGAGACGCCCGCAGATGCCTTGGCGTGCATCTCGGAAAATCGCGTCTCTTGGCAACGCGCCATAGATCTGTTGGAACAGGATCTCGGCTCCGACGAGGCCTTTGCGGTTGCCGCACGCCTTAGGCGCGAAGATCTGCTGGTGCACCTCGCCCTCATGCAGTTCCCGGGCGCGCCGAAATACCGCCACCTCCCGCGGTCGATCCAGACGGATCTCAAAGCATTCTTCAGGGGACATTCGGCGGCGCTGGATGAGAGCAGGCGCCTCCTGTTCGCCGCCGGCGATCGGCAAGGCGTGCGCGCCGACGCGGAGGCGGCCATCGCCGAGGGTCTAGGAGGCCTGCGAGGAAAGCACCATTTCAGGTTCCGACGGTCCTGTCGAGATTGTCGCCCCGCCTCAGGGTGCTGGTCGGCTCGGCCGAAGTCCTTCAGGGCGGCGTCGAGTCCAGCGACTTCGTCGACATCGACATCGATGCGCCGCGCATCGTCATGATCGCCTGTGACGACATCGACAGCCCCGTCCCCTTTGTCATCGAGCGGACGTTCGTCGACCTCGGGCGGCTGAAGGTCTCGACGGACCGGCGCGATCCCGAGACGACGCCCATCTACTTCAAGTCGCGTTTCATGTCGACGGATGATCCAGCGCGCGAGTCACAAATCATGATCGAAGCAAGAATCTTAGAGACGGGGCTGTTCGACTCAGGCAGATTCGAGCCAGAATGGTCGAGCGTGAAGCAGGCATTGGCCGGTATAATCGGCCCCCGATGATTTGCGCAGCCAATGCAATTAGAGTCCGCGCCAATGTCGAACAGGGATGACATAAGACCTCCACCCGAATTTGAGCGTCTGGATGTTGACCTCGAGAGCGGGCAGAAGCGTAGTTACAAGGTAACCGATCCGGCACTTGATCTTGTGAAATGCAGGTGCGGAAAACCCGATTGTAAGGTCGCGATGCAGCGGCCATTGAGGGAGCATATTGCGGCGCTCTGCAAAGCGATCATATCCTGCGGACCGTTGGGGATTCTGCGCGAAAACGAAGACGAATACGAGCCGTGGCCCGGAGTTGTTTACGCGCTTCAAATGGCGGCGAGTTTGGACGATGTCTTCGCCGATCCCTCCATCATTGACGACAGTGAAGCCGCCTACTGGTGTGAAGGTGCTTGGGACAGCGACGAACGGGATCGCGAAAGCGCTTCCAAATATGTCGCTGCCCTGATCACCTTCAATTTCGTCTGGACAGCCTATGTAGAAAAACAGCGTGTTTTTGAGGCGTCCACGCGCTACCTTCGTCTCGCCGCTTCATAAAGCGGTGGATGCTATTGGCGCCCAGAGAATGGGGGCGCTAAACACCGGCGACGATTATTTGGGTCTGCGGGCTATCGAAATTCAGCGGCGGGCCGGAATAGCCGGATTGCGGACCTTCTCCTCCGTATCCTCGACCAGAATGCGTGGCTCCAGACGTGGCCGTGTCTCATTACCAATCCAGGTCAGCTCCAACCGAGAATTCTTAACTCATCGATCAGAAGCTCCAATTCTGCGCGCGCATAAACGTCTCAAGGTCCATGCACGGAATATTGAAATGCGCGCAGACATTGGGAATCTTCGCGGCGTTCGGTTTCAATTTTTCCTGGCTCACGACCGTGCCGCCATTTAGTTTGGCGCAGGCGATTACAAACGGGTCGGCGACTGGAGTGCCGCGCTGCTGCGCTTTTCGTCCGATCAACGCCTGAAAATGCGGGATAGCGAAAATTTGCCCCACAAATTGGGTTTCGGCCGCCGTCGGCATTGTAAAAATCCCACTATTTTTCTTCGCCCATTTCAGCACATGCTCCAAGCCGCTGTTTTCCAGCTCCGTGCGAACTTCGCGCGTGGAAATGACTTCTTGCGCCGCGACAAGCGCGTCGAGCTGCGCCCATAGAGCTTTGAAAATGTCGGGATAGTAGGCGTTCAATTCGCTCAGCGAATTGGTGTCGAAGACGTAAATCATGCGGCGGCGCCCCGCAGCACGAGGTCTTGCAGCTTTTCGACGTTGCGTGGCTTGATGTCGACAAAATCCGCAACATCGTCACGGCTGATTTGGTGCCGCGCATATCGCGCGAAAACCTCTTGCAGAAACCGCTCGCTCAAATAAGCATTTTGGGTCGCATGATAATTGCCTCCGCCGCCCCCGGTTTTCTTTTGAGCGTCCCATTCCTTCGTCTTCGACTGATAGAAAGCCGAACTGACTTTCTCCTCGTCCAGCATGCGGCGCAGCACGACGGCACGGCTGACATGATAACGTTTGGCTAGGGCGACGAACTGGTTTTCGCCCGTGTCTTCCAGATTGTCCGCTAGGCCGCGAATCTGCGCCCGAAAATCCGTCATTGGCACAAGCACTTCGGCTGCAATGGCGTTGCAGAACCGCTCGATGGTCCTGTCCTGAAGCGGCAAAGCCTCGATTCGAGTCTCGTCAAATGTGCTGATGCCGTTTCTCAGGAATAGGATATGAGCAAGTTCATGCAGCAGACTGAAAACCTGCCGGGTCTTGGTCGTGCTGTTGTTGACCATGATGACCGGGAACTCAGCCTGGGCGAGACAGAACCCGGAAATATCCCGCTGCTTAAATGTGTGCTTGAACACGAACACCCCGCGAGCCTCAATCGCGCGCCGCCATTGTTTCAGGGCGGTGTCGTCATCCTGCCATGCCCGCTGCTGATCGAGAGAAATGCCGAGGGCGTCGCGAATCAGATTGGCCTGCCGGGCGACAGGCTGGGATGTCGAAAGCTGAATGGTCCGCCAGATCGGACGATCCGCAGGCGTTCGTTCGCCGAACAACTCCGCCAAAGCGAATTGAAAGGCGCGAGCCTTGCGAATGAGAAAGAGCGTATCGCGATTGAGCGTCTCCAAATCCTGCTCGGGCAAGGAGCGGAATTCCGCTTTTGTGTTCGGCTCGCTCGGGGGGGCGGGCAGA
The DNA here is from genome assembly GCA_003152255.1 of Methylocystaceae bacterium. The sequence goes on from PLZT01000442.1 coordinate 3,822, forward strand.
AAAAAGGTCGCCAGCGGACGCTTATAGAGTTCGTAGGCGAGCTTCTCCAATTGCGGATAGGACGGGGCAGAGTCGCCTTTTTCCCAAGCCTCGATCTCGGCGACAGAGCGCTTCAGTTTGTCCGCGACTTCCGAAACAGGCATGTTTGCGCTGGTGCGCGCCCAACGCAGTAAACTCGGCTGAATTCCGCTAACCGGCGCGCTCATTTGCGAATAGTCCTCCCCGGAGGTCGCAAGCCTCTGAACGGTGTTTGGTCCATATTCATATCCAACATGGCTCGTCTGTCATACAAAATTGGAGTCTGCTTTATCCTTGGAGCTCCCGCCGCACGGTGAAGAGTTGATCCAGGGCGGCAACAAGCTTCAGGCTCGCCTGCAACAAATCAAGGATGTCCTCAATATCCCGCCTGATAGCCTTCTTGCGTCCAAACTTCGTCAACATCAACTCGTCCCGGCGGGCTTCAAGCCTTTCCAGCCGAAACCTGCGCGATGTGGCCGGCCGGCGCCGGATGGCTGTGGATTGGCTCCACAGCAACGGGCAGAGGCGCCGTCGCTTCTGGGCCGGAAGCGCGGAAATCGAGAGACCACGTCAACGAGCCGCGTTGGCCGTGAGATCCTATCCAACCTCATTTTCAAAGGGTTGCGCCAAGACGAATCGCAAATGGCGAGACTACGTGAAGGCGCCACCTGAACGAGGGGTTGCGGCCATAAAACATCGGTATTTCAATATGTTTGTCGCTCACTTGAGTCGGATTTAGTGAGACTCGGTCTCACGAGACCGACTCTTTGCCTGCGCCTAACCCGTTGAGTCTCAGCAATTCTGTTCATCTGAGATCTGAAGGGGGCGGGCGTTTGGCCAATTTTGCCTGATTCTACGGGCCTTCCCCTCCATGCCCGGTAACCCGAGTTGGCCTCAACTAATGAAACGCTCTGCTGGTACGCATAAGCGGATACAAGAAAAATCCGACGGCTTCGATCATATGAAAAACAAAAGGTTCTGCTTCCCGACGGTCTGGTGAGGCAGCGGTGAGGGTGACGGGAAACACTTGTTTTCCGGCAGGCCGCCAGAAGCGGCTGAAACGGCTTGCCGGAGGCCAAAAATATGCCCGGCAAATCATGTCGGAATGAGGTAGCGTGCGGAAACCGCTCCAGACAGGTTTTCCGCACATAACATACTGGTGGGCTTCGTCGGAATCCGCAACGGACAATGAATGGGCAGTAGATGACGGAAAATAATGCCGGATTGACACCGCTCCAGCCCGCGCCAGAACTCGCCGCCAAAGCCGCATGACGTTCGCTTTCTGTCCGCTTATGCGTACCGGAAGGGCGTTTCATTAGTTGAGGCCGCATTGACGCGCAGCCCTTGGGCTACGCCAATGCGGAAAACGCTCCGCCCTACGATATCTTTTCAATTCAGAACGAAATCCGGGATTGAGGGGGCCCGCATGAACGTTCTCGTCATCGTTCCCGCAACGCTGACGCGGGATGGAGAGGAGACGGGCGCGCTGTCGCCCATTCAGGGGGGGCGCCACTGATTGGTCGCTTGCTCGACCGGCTGGGGAGCGTCGACAAGCTCGAGGCCGTCGTCGTCGTCACGACGAGCGACAATCCAGAGGACGCCGCGATTAGGCGCCCGGGCGGGACGCCGGAAATGTGTCACGCCTCGCGCAGGGCCGCCGCCAGCGCCTCGGGATTGACGATTGGCAGCGAGCAGATCGCGCCTCTGCAGACGTAAGCCGTGGCTCGATGGTCGAGCAAAGTTTTGCCAAAAGCTGGATGCGCGCGAGGAAGCGCGGTTCCCGGCGCAATGACGTTCAAAACCCGCCCGGGCCGGCTGACGCCGTAAATCACTCTCTTCAGCGCCGCCGTATCGGCGGCGTCCGCCTCGCCGATCACCACGATCTGCATGGCCTCTCGCAGCGCCTCCATGCCGTTCAGCAGCGACGAAAATCCAAGAAGCGCTTGGCGGATCGTCCCGGAGAAGGCGTTTGCGATTCCCTCCGACCGCTTCCGGTAGAGGCTCTCGCCGGTCAAATGATAGAGTTGCGCCAGCACCTGCAGCATCATGCCATTGCCGGAGGGGAGGGCCGAGTCCTCGGCGATTTTCGCGCGCGCGATCAGCGCTTCGGCGTCGTCGGCGGTAAAAAAATAGCCGCCGTTTCGATCGCGATAATGTATCTCGACTTGCTCGAGCCAACGCCGGCCGCACTCGAGATAGGACGGCGCGCCAGTTGCTTCATGGAGCGCCAAGGCCGCTCGACACATCGCGGCGTAGTCGTCGAGGACGGCCAAATGACGCGCGCGTCCCTCGCGCCAGGAATGGAGTAGGCGACCATCGTCCGTCATCATCGCGCTCTGCACAAAATGGAAGGCCTCGATCGCAACATCGAGCCAGTCCCGACGTTCAAACACGCAAGAGGCCTTGGCGATGGCGGCGATCGTCAATCCGTTCCAATCCGCCAGAACCTTATCGTCGCACCCCGGCCTGACGCGGCCTTCGCGCAGCGAGAACAGGACGGCGCGGTCTCGCGCCAACGCGCCTTCCGTCTCCTCGTCCAGCAGCTCGATTGATCCCAAACGGTTGAGGACGGACTTACCGTGTTCCCAATTGCCTTCGCGGTCGACGCCATATGCGCGTTCGAAGAATGGCGCGCGCACGCCCAGCGCTTCGCGTATTTCAGCTTCGCTCCAAGCGTAGAATTTGCCTTCCTCGCCTTCGCTGTCGGCGTCGAGACTGCTGGCGAAACCGCCGCCCGGCGCTCGCATCTCGCGCGTGATCCACTGGATCGTCTCGGTCACGCGCAAGCGATACAGTTCGCGACGCTCGTCTTGCCAGACCTCGGTCAGTAGTTCGATCAGCTGGGCGTTGTCATAGAGCATTTTTTCAAAATGCGGCACCAGCCATCGATCGTCGGTCGAATAGCGCGCGAAGCCGCCGCCCAAATGGTCGTAGACGCCGCCTTGCGAAATATGGTCGAGCGTCAAAAGGACGCCCTGGCGCAACGAGTCGCGACCCGTCCGCTTCCAGGCCCGCCAGAGAAAGTCGAGGCTGGCCGCCTGCGGGAATTTTGGCGCGGCGCCGAAGCCGCCATCCACGCGGTCGAGCCGTTGCTCCAACTGTTCGCGGATGGCGTCGACAAGGTCGGAAGATATCGGTTCTCCGGGAGTTGGCTTGGATAGGCTGGCCAGTCCCGCGCCGAGTTCCTTGACATTGTGTTCGATCGCATTCGCGCGATTGCGCCACAGCTCCGCGATCGTCTGCAGCACCTCGGCGAAACCGGGTCTTCCGCCCTGCGCAAAGGGCGGAAAATATGTCCCGCCCCAAAAGGGCTGGCCGTCTGGCGTGAGGAACATCGTCAAGGGCCAACCGCCGCGCCGGCCCATCATCATCAGCGCTTGTTGATACAAATAGTCGACGTCTGGTCGCTCTTCGCGGTCCACTTTTACATTGACGAAATATTCGTTCATCAGCGCCGCGATTCCGGCGTTCTCGAAAGATTCATGCGCCATCACATTGCACCAATGACACGCGGCGTACCCGACCGAGAGCAATACGGGTCTTCCCGACCGCTTGGCGAGAGCGAGGGTTTCCGCGGACCAAGCCTGCCAATGCACGGGATTGTGCTGGTGCTGCAGCAAATAGGGGCTGGTCTCTTGACCGAGCCGGTTGCTCTCGACGCTCATGAAGCGCTCCTCCGTGTTGAGGCCGATTCTTGCAGGTTCCGAGCTAGGCCCAGTGCGCAAGGCCGTCTCGAAGCAGCGCTCATTCATGGGGATCGAAGCAGCAGGGCGCCCAGGCTCTCACATTCCGCTGGGCTCAAGCAAAACTCGAAAATGGACAGGTCCTGCTGCATATGGTCCTTTGACGACGTGCCGGTCAGACACGCTATGTCGAGTTGCGTCAGATAGCGGAAAAACATTTGGGCTGGGCTTCGCCCGTATTTGGCGGCGAGCTCGATCAGATCGGGCGCCGCGAGCACCTCGGGATTGGCGGTCAGAGTCCAGAAGCTCTGATAAATAATGCCGCTCTCTCGGCAGAAGGCCCGGATATCCTTGTCGTAACGCGTTTTTGCGTAGAAGCGGTTCTGGATCGCCGCAGGTTTGATCCGGGCGTTCCGGCACAGCGATTCAAGTCGTGGCAGTTCGTAGCAATTGCTGACGCCCAATTGACGGACGCCGCCCTCGTCATAAAGGCTTTCCATGGCCCGCCACGCCTCCAGCGTATCCTTGTCGTCGGGGTAGGGGGAGTGAAGCAGGAGGCCGTCCAGATAGTCGGTGCGAAGGTTGCGGAGCGACGCCTGGAAGGACTGTAGAACTTGCCGGCTCAGGCTGGCCTTGGGATCGTAGGGGACGTCATTCGGATCCTGCCCGGCGAAGGGCGTAAATTTTGTTTGAACATAGGTCTCCGAGCGGGCGAGCCCCGCGCCAAAGGCGGCGGCCAGCCCCCCTCCCACGCCTTCTTCGTTATAATGTTTGGGCTGGCAGGCGGTGTCGACGCCCCGAAAGCCCTGCCGCAGCGCCAATTCCACCAAAGCCGCGGTGCGCTCCTTTTTCCACGCTGTGCCGTAAATGAGCCGGGGCATGGCCGCCCCAAAAGTGGAGATGATCTGGCG
>PLZT01000505.1:0-7173 GCA_003152255.1 Methylocystaceae bacterium
CTGGCGAGACGCGGCGAGGAAGTCGATTATCCGACCATTCTCGCGGATGTGAAGAGGCGCGACGAACGCGACAGCGCCCGCGCCGTGGCCCCGCTCAAACCCGCCGCCGACGCGGTGACGCTCGACACCAGCGACCTCGACATAGAAGCGGCCTTTCGCGCCGCGGTGGCGATTGTCGAAAAGGCGCGGGGATGACCGCGGCGCGCCGCGTGTTTCGCTTCGCGCCCTCGCCGAACGGTTTTCTGCATCTGGGCCACGCTTTTTCGGCGCTGCTGAATCATGAACTCGCAAACGAATGCGGCGGGCGCTTTCTGCTGCGCATCGAGGACATAGATCTTTCGCGCGCGAGGCCCGAGTTCGAGGCGGCGATTTATGAAGATCTGGCTTGGCTGAAGCTTGATTGGGAGCGCCCCGTGCGAAAACAGTCCGAGCATTTCGCCGACTATTTTTGCGCGCTCGAAAAGCTGGAGGCGCTGGGGCTGCTCTATCCGTGCCCCTGCACGCGCGCCGACATCGCGCGCGCCGCGCCCAAGGATGGCCCGCGCGATCCCGACGGCGCGCCGCTCTATCCGGGAACTTGCCGGAACAAGCCGCGCCCGCCGATCCGCGAGGTCTTGCGCGCGGGAGGAGTCGCGTTGCGGCTGGATATGGCGAAGGCGCTGACGATGGCACAACCGTCATTGCGAGCGGAGCGAAGCAATCCAGGGGCCGCATGTGACTCCTGGATTGCTTCGCCCACGGCTCGCAATGACGGCCCAGAGGCGTCCCTTGCATGGCGCGAATTTGGCGTCGGCGATGTCGCGGCGCGGCCGGAGCAATGGGGCGACGTTGTTTTGGCGCGCAAGGACACGCCGACGAGCTATCATCTCGCGGTCGTCGTCGACGACGCGCTCCAGGGCGTCACCGACGTCGTGCGCGGCAAGGATCTTTTTCATGCGACGAGCGTGCATCGGCTGTTGCAACACCTGCTCGGTCTCCCCGCGCCAGATTATCGCCATCACGAACTGTTGCTGGACGCGCGCGGCGAAAAACTTTCGAAGAACCGGGAGTCCAAAACGCTGCGCGAATTGCGCGCCGAGGGCGTGACTCCTCTGGAGGCGCGGGACGCCGCAAGCGCCCTCATCCGACCCTTGCTGACGCAAGGGCCACCTTCTCCCACAAGTGGGAGAAGGAGCGGAGCCGTTTGATTCGACCTCATTAATTTAAATCGTAAGGGCGCATCGCTTTCGCGCCATAAGACTCGCGCGACTCCAGCCGTTCATGGCACAATGGCGACGGGAGCCGTCATGCCGCAGGATGTTCCAGTCTTCGCCGCGCCCTACGCGCCGCCCGACGAGGCGCTCGCGCAAGACTTGCTTGCGACGAAACCAAGCACCGAGGGCGCCACCGCGACGCAAGACCTCGCGCGAAAACTGCTCGCTTTGACGCGGGCGAGGCGCGGGGGGATCGGCGGCGTCGAGGATTTCCTGCACGAATTCGCGCTCTCCTCGCGCGAGGGGCTCGCCGTCATGGCGCTGGCGGAATCGCTGCTGCGCGTTCCGGACGATGCGACGCTCGACAGGCTGCTCGCCGACCGCCTCAAGGCGGGGGACTTCGCGCATCATCACAGCGTCTCCGACTCACTCTTGGCGCAAGCCTGCGCCTTCGCGCTCGGACTCTCGGCGCGCGTGATCGCGGCGGAAGAGTCGCCGCGCGTCATTGTCGCCGATCTCGCGCGCCGCCTCGGCGCTCCGTCGCTGCGCGCCGCGGCGAAACAAGCGATGCGGCTGATGGGCGCGCATTTCGTCTATGGCGAGACGATTCAATCGGCGCTGGAGCGCGCCAAGAGCGACGGCGGCCGCCATTCCTTCGACATGCTTGGCGAAGCGGCGCGTAGCGCTGACGACGCCGAGCGCTATTTCAACGCCTATGCCGGCGCGATCAAGGCCATTGGCGCGGCGGCGGGGAACGCCACGGATCGTCCGGGGATTTCCGTAAAGCTCTCGGCGCTGCACCCGCGCTACGAAGCGATCTCGCGCGTTCGCGTGCTCGCCGAACTCACGCCGCGCCTGCTCGAACTCGCCCGTCTCGCCGAGGCGCATGATCTCGTCCTCACGGTCGACGCGGAGGAGGCCGACCGGCTCGAACTCTCGCTCGAGGTTTTCGCGCGCGTGCTCGCCGATCCGTCGCTCAAGGATTGGGACGGCTTTGGGCTCGCGGTGCAGGCCTATCAGAAGCGCGCGCTCGCGGTGATCGATCATGTCGCGGCGCTGGCGCGGGCCCATGATCGCCGGCTCGCCGTTCGGCTGGTGAAGGGCGCCTATTGGGACAGCGAGATCAAGCGCGCGCAGGAGCGCGGCCTCGCGGACTATCCGGTGTTCACGCGCAAGGCGATGACCGACGCCAACTACCTCGCCTGCGCGCGGCTTATGCTCGCGAGCGAGCGGCTATATCCGCAATTCGCCACGCATAACGCGCTGACCGTCGCGGCTGTCATCACGGAGGCCGGGGCGCGCGAAAACTTCGAGTTTCAGCGGCTGCACGGCATGGGCGAGGCGCTGGCGGCGGCGGCGTTTGAACGGTCTCGCATTCCCTGGCGCATCTATGCGCCGGTGGGGCCGCACCGCGATCTTCTCGCCTATCTCGTGCGCCGCCTGATCGAGAACGGCGCCAATTCTTCTTTCGTCGCGCGCGCGGCCGATCCCTTGACGCCGGAGTCGACGCTGCTCGCCGACCCTTACGCGCTGATCGGCGCGCCCGAACAGGCGCGCAACCAACGCATCGTCGCGCCCGCCGAAATTTATTCGCCGCTGCGCGCCAATTCCGCCGGCGTCGAGTTTGGCGACAACGCCGCGCTTTCCGCCCTGCGCGGCGAGATCGACGCCGCGCGCGGACGCCGTGTCGCCGCCACTCCCTCGCAAAGCGCGGCGATAAAACCGCGCGCCTGCGTCTCGCCGATAGACGGCGCGAAGATCGGGGACGTCGCCGAGGCCGACGCCGGCGCCGTCGACGCCGCGATGGAAGCGGCGCGGACAGGCTTTCGCGACTGGAGCGCGACAAGCGTCGAGACACGCGCCAGCGCGATCGAGCGCGCCGCCGATCTGATCGAGGCGCGGCGCGGATCGTTGATCGCTCTGTTGCAAAGCGAAGCCGGCAAGACGCTCGACGACGCGCTGGCGGAAATCCGCGAGGCGGCCGATCTTTGCCGCTATTACGCGCGGCAGGCGCGCGAGATTTGCCGCGAGACGGCCTTGCCGGGACCGACTGGCGAGGAAAATACCTTGCGGCGGATCGGGCGCGGCGTCTTCGTCTGCATCTCGCCGTGGAATTTTCCGCTGGCGATTTTCATCGGCCAGATCGCGGCCGCGCTGACCGCCGGCAATAGCGTCGCCGCCAAGGCCGCCGAACAGACGCCGCTCGTCGCCTTCGAGGCGGTGAAGCTGCTCATCGAGGCGGGCGTCCCGCGGGCGGCGCTGCGGTTTTTGCCGGGCGGCGGCGACATTGGCGCGCTGCTCGTCGCGCATCCAGCCTGCGCCGGCGTCGTCTTCACCGGATCGCTCGAGGTCGCCAAGACGATCAACCGCGCGTTGGCGGAAAAGCCCGGCCCAATCGTTCCGCTCATCGCCGAAACCGGCGGCGTCAATGCGATGATCGTCGACTCGACCGCGCTGCTGGAACAGGTCGCCGACGATGTTATGACCTCCGCCTTCCATTCGGCGGGCCAACGTTGCTCGGCGCTGAGGCTCTTATGCATGCAGGAGGATATCGCGCGCCCCTGCCTTGCGTTGATCGAGGGCGCCGCGCGCGAGCTTCGCTTAGGCGATCCGCGGGACATCGCGACCCATATCGGCCCGGTGATCGACGCCGAGGCCAAGGCGCGGCTGGAGGCCTATCTCGCGCGGCGGGCGCGGGAAGGCCGCGTGATCTACAATGGCGCCGCGCTGGACAAGGGCTTTTACGTCGCGCCGCATATTGTTCGACTCGACCATGTCCGTGATCTCGCGGAGGAGATCTTCGGGCCCGTGCTGCATGTCGTGACCTGGCGCGCGGAGGACTTCGGCGCGTTGATCGAGCAGATCGCGGCCATGGGTTACGGCCTCACGCTTGGGCTGGAGACGCGCATCGAACAACGCCAGCGAGAACTCGCGGCAGGAGCGCCGGCGGGCAATATCTACGTCAATCGCAACATGATCGGAGCCGTCGTCGGCGGCCAGCCCTTCGGCGGCTTTGGCCTCTCCGGCACGGGGCCGAAGGCCGGCGGACCCGATTATCTTCGCCGGTTCACGCGTGAAGTCACGCTGAGCGTGAACACGGCCGCGGCGGGCGGCGACGCCGGCTTGATGGCGATGGAGGAATAGGAAGGCGGGCCGACCGCCTAAGGTTGCATTCGCTGGGGCGTCGTGGCACATCAATGTGCCGCCGCACGATGAAATAGAGGAAGACCGTTATGCGCAAACTGGTTTGGATCGCGATCCCGTTCGCGCTTTTGGCGTCGGCGCCGGCGTTCGCCCAAGGCACTCCCGAACAACGCGAGGCCTGTAACGACGACGCATTCAGATTTTGCAATGACGACGTCCCCGACGCGATAGCCGTGGAAAAATGCCTTCGGGCGCACATGCGCGCGCTCAGCCCCAAGTGTCGTCGGGAATTTGCCGGAGGCGCATCCGGGAAGGCGCGTCGCGCGCCACAAGAGTGAGGAAACTTTACCGGGACGATTTCGCTCACGTCCTGACGCGCCAGCGCCGACAAAGGCGCGGTCGCGATCTTCAGACTCATTTGCGGACCGTCATCTGCGCCCTTACAACCGCGGCAGCGCTTAAGCAATAACCCCGCCATCTGGCGCGATAGCGGACGACGGCCCCGCCCCGACGTATCGCCGGCCGTTTTCGTCTCCAGCGATTCGCGAGCGCTTAGAGGGCGCGCGACCCTTATCTGGCCGAGGATGTGGCTTTGCCGACCTCGGCGGAGGTTCCGCTCCCCGATGACGGGCCTACCATATCCACGAACTTGAAGAACAAGACCGCTATAAAAACTACCGCGACGATCACCGCGAGCACAGGCATCGCGATGCCTGCGTCGTCGTTGGCGAGCCGTGACATGAGCGTATCCTCTTGAGCAGCGGCGCACTCATTGCACCCGTGCGCCATTTGCGATCGACGATTAGTTAACTGGCTCGGATGCAAATCTTATCAACCCCCGGCGCCCTGGGATTGCGGGCCGGCTACTGTGGACAGGGCGTTTGGCCATGGGGAAACCGGCCATCAGCCGACCTTGAAGGCCGACGAGCCACGTTTTGATCAAGCGTCGTCCGTCCCGAAAATCGACCAGCCCATGCGTTTAGCGAGCATTTCTAGCGCGGCTCGGCCCAAATGCGAATTGCCGTTGGCGTCGAGTCCGGGCGACCAGACGGCGATGGACGCCTTGCCTGGGGCGACCGCCAATATGCCGCCGCCGACCCCGCTCTTGCCCGGCAGGCCGACGCGATAGGCGAATTCTCCGGAACCGTCGTAATGGCCACAGGTCAGCATTAGCGCATTGATGCGTCGCGCGCGCTCGGGAGACACGACAGACAATCCGCTGTCCGGATTGCGCCCGGCGTGGGCGAGATAGCGCCCCGCCGTCGCAAGCTGACGACAGGACATGGCGATCGCGCAATGATGGAAGTAAACGCCAAGCGTGAAATCCACGGGATTGTCGATCACGCCGAAGGACTTCATGTAATTTGCCAATGCTATGTTGCGAAAGCCGGTTCGCTTTTCGGACTCCGCCACCGCCCGGTCGACGTAGATCGTCTGGTCCTGGGCCACGAATTGCAGAAAGCGCAGGATTTCGCCGAGCGCTTCGCGCGGCTGATGCCCGGACAGAATCACGTCCGTCACCGCTATGGCGCCGGCGTTGATGAACGGATTGCGCGGCACGCCGCATTCGCGCTCCAGCTGCACGATGGAGTTGAATGGATTGCCGGATGGTTCGCGCCCGACGCGGCGCCACAGACGGTCGCCAACCATGCCCAGCGCCAGAGTTAGCGTGAAGACCTTGGAGATGCTCTGGATTGAAAAGGGCGTGTCGGCGTCGCCAGCGGCGTGGGCTTTCCCCTCGGCGTCGATGACCACCATGCCGAAGGAGCCGGCGTCGACGCGCGCGAGTTCGGGGATATAATTCGCGACCGCGCCGCGATCTTGACGCGCCGCCATTTCGGCGGCGATCTCGCGCACCACGGTTTGGAGATCGGTCACGGGCTCTCTCACATTGATCGGCGGACCCGATTGGTCCGACGTTTCTCGGCGCCAATCGATCGGAAAGCATGGGACGCTAGCGAGACAATAATTGGAGGCGCGCCATCGAGGATGATAGCGCCACACGTAAATTTTTGAAGAACTCGAATCTTTGAAGAACTCGCCTTCGTCCGCCTTCCGCTTCCCCGGACAAGGCAGCGATTGCGCAGGCCTCTGGCCCGCTCATAATTCTGACTGTTTTCTCAATGAGCTAAATGGTGGGCGCGACAGGGATTGAACCTGTGACCCCCTCGATGTCAACGAGGTGCTCTCCCGCTGAGCTACGCGCCCCGAGCGCCTTGGCGGCAACTCGCGTGGAGGGGGTATAATCGCTCGCCGGCGTGGGCGCAAGCGGGTTCAAGCACAAGTCCTTTACGCCGGGCGGATGGACCGCGCTCAATCCCCCTTGAACGCCATGTCGTCGCGATGGATCAGTTCGTCCGGCCCCTTGAAGCCGAGCAGCCCCTCGATGTCCTTCGACGAGCGGCCAATAATCTTGGCGGCGTCGGACGCATCGTAGGTGACGAGGCCGCGCCCGATCTCGCCGCCGACTGGGTTGCGGATCACGATGCAGTCGCCCCGCGCGAAATTGCCTTCGACCCGCGTCACGCCCGCCGGCAGCAGGCTCTTGCCAAGCGCGAGCGCCCGCGCCGCGCCGGCGTCGAGATGCGCCGCGCCCTTGGGGGTCAGCGAGCCGGCGATCCATTTCTTGCGCGCGGTGATCGGGTTGGACGGCGTAAGGAACCATGTGCAGCGTTCGCCCGCGNNCCGCCTCGATCTTGGTGCGCATGCCGCCGCGCGAATATTGCGAGGCCGCGCCGCCCGCCATCGCCTCGATCTCGGCGGTCACGCGCGGCACGACCGGAATCAGCGTCGCGTCGGGGTTTTCACCCGGCGGGGCGGTGTAGAGGCCGTCGAC
>PLZT01000505.1:7180-24497 GCA_003152255.1 Methylocystaceae bacterium
CGGATCTCGGCGGTCGCAACCGTGTCGTTCTCGTTGATGATCGGCACTGCGCGCAGATCGAGCAGCCGGTTGAGACATTCGCGCGCATAGAGATAACGTCGGCGCTCCTCGGTGTCGCCAAAGGTTACGAGTATCTGGCCGGCCACCAGGCCGCGCTCGGCGAGAACTTGCGCCCAGATTCGGGCCAGCGCGATTTGGCCGACGGCGGCGGCGGCCTGGCTGTCCTCCAGCGGCAGGGCGCCCGGCGGCAGGCCGAGCACGCTGCGCCCCAGCGCCACCGAGCCGGACGACACCACCAACACCTCCGCGCCGCGCCGATGCAGCGCCAGCAGATCGTCGGCGAGGCGCTCCAGCCAATTAAGCTTGACGGCGGCCTCGCGCGGCTCGACCAGCAGCGAGGAGCCGACCTTGACGACGATGCGGCGAAAGGAATCGAGCGAGGGCGTGGACACGGCTAATCCGTTATGACTCGCCGCGGCGGGGCGTCGATGTGGGATTGGGAAGGCTGACTAACATGCGTCCGAGGGCGGCCACAAGGCGCGATCGGCGCGCCTGATTCGCCCGAGCCGCGCCGGGAGACGGCTTTGCATTTCAACCAAGTTCTCCGATCGGCCGGGCGGCGGACAAGACCGCCGCCGCCAAGGCGGAAAGGTCGCTGAGCGGCAGGATGGGAACGCGCGCCTGAGGACACGGATCGTCCGAGGTCATTAGCACGATGGCGGGGTCTTCCGGGTGGAGAAGCGGCTTGCCGACCTCGGCGCGCCAGATCTCGATTTTCGGGATAGGCTCGCGCTTGAACCCTTCCACGATGACGAGATCGCATTCCGAAAGCTTGCCGAGAAGTTCGGTCAGCGAAGGCTCCGCCTCGCCGCGCAGCTCGTGCATCAACGCCCATCTTGTGTCGGAGACGACGAGCACTTCGGAAGCTCCGGCCTGCCGGTGAGTCCAGGAGTCCTTGCCGGGCTTGTCCACGTCGAAATTGTGATGCGCGTGCTTGATCGTCGAAACCCGCAGACCCTCGCCGGTCAGCAGGGGAATGAGCCGCGCGAGCAGTGTCGTCTTCCCGGACCCGCTCCATCCGGCGAGCCCGATCACCCGCATCGATTATCGTTTCCGGGCGCGCCGGCGGGCGTGGCGATCGCGAACCCCTTTGTGTTCCCCTGAAAGAACGGCATGTTATCACCCATTATCTGGCCATGGCCGGACGCCGCCAGACGGCCTCCAGGTGTCGCCTGGATGTTACGTCAAGAAAGCCATGCGCGAGCGGCGGTCAATCAAACAGGCGGCGCTCGCGACCGCACGGCCGATATAGCGTAGCCTCGGTCTTACACGTAACAACCACATATGTAACGCGCCATGAGCCTGGCTTTTTCGCGCGAGTCATCGGCTATTCCGAAATGCCGATGGAGCGCGGCGTCAAGGCTTTCGACCGACCCGCGGTGGTAGGAATCGGGGATACGAACCAGCCAGGCCGACATCTGGAGCCGCTTGAGTGAGAAACCATGCCTTACGCCAACAATGACGACCTTCCGCCGTCGGTGCGCGATCATCTGCCTTTCCACGCCCAGGACATCTTCCGCGCGGCGTTCAACAACGCCTATGAAGCGCATTTCGATGACCCCCATCGCGAGGAGATCGCCTTCAGGATCGCCTGGGCGGCGGTGAAGCGGAAATACCGCAAGATGGGCGATCAGTGGGTCGCGCGCGAAGCATGATGACGGCGGGTTTCCAGTCGAGGAACGCGATCGATCCGCGCTTGTCCACCCGTCTTGCACTTCCGTCGGCGGCTTCCGACCCCGCGGTCGCGGCGCCCGAACTCCCGATCTGTGGGTTTAAAGTTTGCCGCCAAGCCTGACCATTGAAAGAGCCCGGCGCACCGTCGCGGCCTGTGCATAACTCGCGGCCCGGCTCAGGGCTTGGTGCTGGATTGGTTCTGAAGAGCAATCCGAAGGGAACGAAAAACATCTTATAAGTAATTGTTTTTCCTGGCAGGAGTGGCAGGGCTCGAACCTGCGACCCCCGGTTTTGGAGACCGGTGCTCTACCAATTGAGCTACACTCCTACGGGACGCGAAGCCCATCCCTTGGGACGGACTTGCCCTGGACGCCTGGATGGCCCGTCTCTCGAGACGGGAGTTCACCGGGCGCCCATGCCGCGCCCGCCTTCAATGCCGCAACGACGCATGAGATGCAAGAGGCCCGTCGCGACGGCGATCGACTTTCGCCTCCAGTTTCGCCCTGGCTCTATAGTCCGAGATCGCTCAACGACGAGTGGTCCGCCGGGCGCGGCCCCAGCGGCCAGTGGTATTTTCGCTCCGACTCCTTGATTGGCAGGTCGTTGATGCTGGCGATGCGCACGCGCATCAGGCCATGCTCGTCAAACTCCCAGTTCTCGTTGCCGTAGGATCGGAACCACTCGCCGCGATCGTCATGCCACTCATAGGCGAAGCGTACGGCGATTCGATTGTCGCGCCACGTCCAGACTTCCTTGATCAGCCGGTAGTCCAGCTCACGCGCCCACTTACGCGTCAGGAAGGCGACAATTTCCTCGCGGCCTCGCAAGAACTCGGAGCGATTGCGCCAACGGCTGTCCGGCGTATAGGCCTCGGCCACTCGCGCGGGATCGCGCGAGTTCCAGGCGTCCTCGGCCATGCGCGCCTTTTGCGCGGCGCTCTGTTGGTCGAAGGGCGGAAAGGGCGGGCGGCTCAAGCCGCTTCTCCGCGGCTCATCAATTCGCGCCTTTCAGCACGGTGACCGCGCGGCGGTTCTGCGACCAGCAGGAAATGTCGTCACAGACCGCGACCGGACGCTCCTTGCCGAAGCTCGTCGTATGGATGCGCGAGGCGGCTACGCCATGAGAAGCGAGATAATTCTTGGTCACCTCGGCGCGGCGGGCGCCCAAGGCGAAGTTATATTCGCGAGTGCCGCGCTCGTCGGCGTGGCCTTCGACGGTGAAGGCGTAGCGCGGATAGCGGCTCAGCCACTCCGCCTGTTTGTCGAGCGTCGCCTGGGCGGTCGAGGTGAGTTCGGTGGAGTCGGTTTCGAAGAACACGCGGTCGCCGACATTAACCACGAAATCCTGCGCGCTGCCGGGGGTGTTGGCCCCGCCGCGTCCATAGCCGGCGCCATACTGGTTGGCGCCGCCGGCTGCTTCGTCGGCCGCGTTTTTGGCGCAGCCGGTGATGGCCAGCGCCGCGGTCAACGCGACGGCGAGCTTCGCGGCGCGTAGGCCTTGGGCAAACTGCATGATTCTACTCCCGTGATGGATAAGCAAGGAAACCTGACGCCAGTCCTAATCACGCGTGGTTAAGCGAAGGTTTTGGAAACCTTGATTCAAGGTCAATGAAGCCTGTTGCATTTATGCAACTGCGTTCATGCTTAATGAGAACCTTCCTGGTTAACGGAAGATGAACGGCGCGTCGACCTTCCATCGCTCGGTCTCCTCGCGATCAGCCCACGAGACGATCATGTGAACGCGTCGCGAGGCGGGTTCATCAAATTTGGCTGGTCGACAGACTCTCATTTTGGACCGCTTACCGCCCGAAGCCGGCGCAAGCATGGCGCGCGCAAATTTGTCTCCGCTGGACCTTGGGCTTCATCATTGTTAGCTTTGCGTTAAGTTTTGCGCGGGGAGTTGGAGCCTGATGGGCGATAGAACGACGTTACCGGTTGTTGGCCCGCGCGGCTGCGCGATCGCTTGCTGCGCCCTCATGCTCGCAGGCTGCCTCGACACCGCTGTCGATCTTGGCGCGCGGCAGGCGAGCGCGCAGCAGGCCACGCGTCGCTTCGTGGCCCGGCCGGGCGTCAGCCCGCATGGCGCGAGCCTCGCCTTCGCCAGCATCGAGGGACCGCCGGACGCCGTGGGCGCGCGCTTCAAGCAGCGCTTCGCGCAAACGGCGCAAGCGCGCGACGTGTCTTTCGTTCCCGCGGAGGCGGCGCAATATCGCTTGCGCGCCTATCTGACCGCCTCGCCGGCGCAAGGCGCGACGCGGCTCGCCTATGTTCTCGATGTGTTCGACCGCCAGGGCCGGCGCGTGCAGCGCCTGACCGACGAGGCCGGCGTGAGGCCGGACGCCGATCCGTGGGAGGCCGTCGACGAGAGATCGCTCGCGCTCTTCGCCGATCGCGGCGCCGAGGAGGTTGCCGCCTTTCTCTCCAATACGCCCGAGGCGATCGCCGCGGCCGGCGGAGACGCGGGCGTATCGGTGGCGGCCGCGCAGCATCCGCCAGCGGCGGAACTCCAGCGCCCGGGCGGCGTGGCGCAGATGCGCTAGCTTAGCCGCCCGCGGCCGTCGTTCGGCGACGCCGCGCATTCAAGCGACACAATGCCGCATGACGCATTTCGCCAGTCGAAGCACATCTCACGATTAATTGCGACAAATAATCGCAGCCGCTCACGCTTGTGCGCAATGGCAACCGCATTGCATTGCTCCACGCATCAACTGGCGCGATCGCCGATCGGCGCCTCGTGACGCGGGCGATGGCGCCCGTCACGCTGTTCAAGGAGTGTCCTAGGATGATGAGGCCCGATCAATATTATGCGATCCTTTCGATCATGAGATATGGCTCTCTGGTTCTCGCCATGCTCTTCGCCGGCAAGATCGTCGCTTACGCCGCCGGGCTGCATCATTAATGGATTGACGCCGCGTCCGCGGCCCCTGTCATTGCCCGCGCGACGGAGCAATTCTAGGGGCCGTCGCGACACGATCGGACGCCGAGCCTTTCCTCGCGGAGGCCGGCAAATTCCAAGCGCATCGCATGGCGGCGGCGAGCCTAATCTCGTCCCCGGCGCGCGCCGCGCAGGCTTCCCAGACTGACACCCGAGAAACGCAGCGCGCCGACGAGCGCGCCGCCATAGGCGATAGCCCCCACGCTTCCCAGCGCTAGCAGGGCGACGAGATTGGCAAGCGCGCCGAAGCGCGCGCCAAACTCCAGCGCCGGTCCTCGACCCATCAACGCCACGACGGCCAGGATGAGCGAGGCGAGGCCGCTCGCCGCCAGCACTTTGCCGAAACGCGCGTCGAAACGCAGCAAATCGCGCGACATCGCGATTGCGACCAGCGCCCCGAGATTGATCCACAGGCCCACCGAGGTCGCCGTAGCCAGGCCGACCGCGCCGAGCGGCGTGAACAACGCGACTTTCAGCGCGACATTGATCGCCAAGGCCGTGAGCGCGATCGTCATGGGCGTTTTGGTGTCGCCGCGCGCCTGAAAGCTCGCGCGCGCCGACGCGACCAGCACCAGCGCCAGCAGGCCGCCGCCATAGGCGGACAAAACATCGGCCGAGGCGTAAGTGTCCACCAGCGTGAACTTGCCATGCATGAACAAGCCGCCGACGATAAGTTCCGGAATTGTCATGAATGCGACAACAAAGGGCGCCGCCGCCGCGATGGTGAGCGCCATGGCGCGGTTTTGAGCGTCCACCGCTCCGGCGCCGTCGTCCGCCGCNNGAAACGCCGCCGTCCGGCAACATCGAGGAGAGGATCGTATCGGCGAAGACGGCGATCGATCCGCTCGCCGAGCCGATCACCGCGGGGCCAAGCCGCGTGAAAAACTCCTTGACCCGCTCCCAGCGCACGCGCGCGAGACGCTCCAAAAGGCCGAAGCGATGGGCGGAGCGCATCAACAGCCCGAGTTGCAGCGCGCCCGAGATGACAAAGCCCCAACTCGCCGCGACGCCGACGTATCCCGCGTTATTCGCCTTGGGAAAGAAAAAGGCGAAGGCCATCGCGGCGATCACGCAAACATTCATCAGCACCGGCGCGAAGGCCGCCAGTGCGAAATGCCCGTGAGTGTTGAGCGTGCCCTGGTGCAGCGTGAACAGCACCATGAACATCAGATAGGGAAAAGTTATGCGCGTCAGCGTGACCGCCAGCGCGAATTTATCGGGGCGGTCGCCAAGGCCCGGCGCCATCAACGAGACGAATTGCGGCGTGAAAACCCAGGCCAGGAGCAAAAGCACGAGCTGCGAGACGAGCAGCAGCGTGAACACCTGCGAGGCGAAATTCTTGGCCGAATCCGCGCCATCCCGTTCGAGCGCCTGCGAGTAGCAGGGAATATAAGCGGCGTTGAAGGCGCCTTCGCCAAAAATGCTGCGAAAGCTGTTTGGCAGGCGCTGCGCGATGAAAAAGGCGTCGGAGACTTCCCCCGCGCCCATCACGGCGGATTGCACCGCCGTCGTCAAAAAGCCGGCGACCCGCGAAAGCAGGGTGAAGCCGCCGACCGAGAGCAGATTGCGAATCATCGCTCCGCTTCTAACAAGCTCGCGTTAACCCTTTGTTGGAGGCTCCCCGCCGATCCGCTCGGCGACGAGATAAAGCGGGCGTCCCTTCACCTCGGCGAAAATCCGCGCGATATATTCGCCGATGACGCCGAGCGAGAGCAGTTGCACGCCCGAGAAAAAGGCGATCGACACCATCAGCGAGGCGTAGCCCGGCAGCTCGACGCCGTAAATGATGGTCTTTATGAAAAACCACGCCGCCATCATCAAGGCCACGCCGGAAATCGCCAGCCCGACATAGGTCCAGACCTTCAGCGGGATCGACGAGAAGGACATCAGCCCGTCGAGCGCGAAGCTCACCAGCCGCGCGAAATTGAAACTCGACACGCCGAAGGCGCGGCGCTCCACGACGAAGGGCACGCCAATCGTCTTGAAGCCGATCCAGGCGAACAGGCCCTTGTTGAAGCGCGCGCGTTCGCGCATCCTGAGCAGCGCGTCCACCGCCTGGCGGTCGAGCAGGCGGAAATCGCCGGCGCCCTCCGGCAGCGCGACATCGCCGAACTGGTCGATCAGGCGATAGAACAGCCTGGTGAACATTGTCCGCAGTTTCGGGTCGGTCGCGCGGCCAATGCGCCGTCCATAGATGTTTTGATAGCCCTCGCGCCATTTCTCGACGAATTGCGGGATGACCTCCGGCGGATGCTGGAGATCGGCGTCCATGACGACGACGGCCCTGCCCCGCGCCGCGTCGAGCCCGGCGGCGATGGCGATCTCCTTGCCGAAATTGCGCGAAAAGGACAGCGCGGAAAAGCGCGGATCGGCGGCGTTTAGCTCCCGCAGGGTTTGCAGAGTCTCGTCGCGCGAGCCGTCGTCGATCAAGACGACCTCGAAGGAAAGGCCAAGGCCCGCCAAAACGGACGCGAGCCGCGCCGCCAGCGGCCGCAGATTGCGCGCCTCGTTGAACACCGGCACGACGACGGAAAGCTCTGGAGTAATCTGGGTGGAATCGGTCATGAGGTCGTTCCACCACGAATTTGCGGCAAAGTGTAGGGGGGTGCGCGCTCCTTCTCCCACCTGAGAGGATGGACGCGCCCTCTTTCCCGCCGCCCCCTCTCTTGTGTTTTGTTCCTAGGTGCGTTTGAACTGGCGCCGCCCCGCGCGGCCCGCCGATTCGCTTCACTGGACAAACACTAGCCCGTCGCCCGAGACGGGCGTCCCAAAGGACACCCTATGCGCCTCTCCCGCTATTTCCTCCCCATTCTGCGCGAAACGCCCAAGGAGGCGGAGATCGTCTCGCATCGGCTGATGCTGCGGGCCGGGCTCATTCGCCAGGAGGCCGCCGGCATTTACGCCTGGCTGCCGCTGGGGCTGCGCGTGCTTAACAAGATCAACGCCATCATCCGCGAGGAGCAGATCCGCGCCGGCGCGATCGAAGTGCTGATGCCGACGATCCAACCCGCCGATCTGTGGCGCGAATCGGGGCGCTACGACGCCTATGGCAAGGAAATGCTGCGCATCGTCGACCGGCACGACCGCGAGATGCTCTATGGCCCGACCAATGAGGAGATGATCACCGAGATCGTCCGCGCCTATGTGCGCTCCTACAAGGACTTGCCACTTAACCTGTTCCATATCCAATGGAAATTCCGCGACGAGGTGCGCCCGCGGTTCGGCGTCATGCGCTCGCGCGAATTTTTGATGAAGGACGCCTATTCCTTCGATCTCAACGCGGAGGCCGGCCGCCATTCCTACAACAAGATGTTCGTCGCCTATTTGCGCACCTTCGCGCGGATGGGGCTGACCGCGATCCCGATGGCGGCGGAATCGGGGCCGATCGGCGGCAATCTCAGCCACGAATTCATCATCCTGGCCGAGACCGGCGAGAGCGAAGTGTTCTGCCACAAGGATTTTCTACAATTTGAACCGCCCCCGGCGAATATCGACTTCGACGACGCGGCAGCGCTCGAGGCCATCGTCGGCAAATGGACCGGCCTTTACGCCGCGACCAGCGAGATGCACGACGAAAAGGCTTACGACGCCGTGCCGGAAGCGTCGCGCGTCGCCGCGCGCGGCATCGAGGTCGGCCATATTTTCTACTTCGGAACCAAATATTCGGAACCCATGCGCGCGGTGGTGAGCGGCCCCGACGGCAAGGAGATCGTTTTGTCGATGGGTTCCTACGGCATTGGCCCGTCGCGTCTGGCGGCGGCGATCATCGAGGCCGGCCACGACGAGAATGGCATCATCTGGCCGGAGCAGGTCGCGCCCTTCCATGTCGGCGTCGCCGATCTCAAGGCCGGCGATCCCGCGACCGGCAAGCTGTGCGCCGAACTCGAACAGCAGTTCGAAAACGCCGGGCTCGACGTGTTGCTGGACGATCGCGACGAACGGCCGGGCGCGAAATTCGCGACGCTCGATCTGATTGGGCTGCCCTGGCAAGTGGTGGTCGGTCCTAAGGGACTGGCCGAGGGCAAGGTCGAGGTGAAGCAGCGGCGCGGCGGCGCGCGCGAACAATTGTCGCCGCAAGACGCCGTTTCGCATATCGTCGCCGCCGTCAAGGCGGCGCGCGGATGATCCGGGCGGCGACGCGGCAGGGGAGTTTGAGATGAGCCAATCCTCGACGGGGCCCATCGGCGACACGCGAATATTCGCTCCCTTCGAATGGGTCGTCGCGGCTCGTTACCTGCGCGCGCGCCGATTGGACGGCGGCGTTTCCGTCATCGCGCTGTTTTCCTTTATGGGGATCGCGCTCGGCGTCGCCACGCTGATCGTGGTGATGTCGGTGATGAACGGTTTTCATCACGAACTGATGGACAAAATCCTCGGCGTCAACGGCCACGCCTTCGTGCAGGCGCTGGAGACGCCCTTCAACGATTGGGAGGATGTCGCCGCGAAGATGACCAAGGTCAAAGGCGTCAAGGCCGCCGTGCCGATGGTCGAGGGGGCGGCTGGAATTTCCTCGCAATTTGGTCAGGCGGGCGTGCTCGCGCGCGGCGTGCGCGAGCAGGATCTCGCGAACCTGCCCGGCGTCGCCGGCAATCTGCGCGAAGGGAGCTTCTTGGGCTTCGACCAGGCTGGCGGCGTCGCCATCGGTCAACGCCTCGCCGACACGCTCGGCGTGCGCATCGGCGACAAGGTGAGTCTCCTGATCGCAAAAGGCGCCCAGACGGCCTTCGGCGTCACGCCGCGCATAAAGAGCTATCCGGTCGTCGCGATCTTCCAGATCGGCATGTCGGAATTCGACAATCTATTCGTCTATATGCCGCTGGCGGAGGCGCAGGCGTTTTTCAACCGGGACAACGAGGTCACGGTGATCGAGGCCTTCGTCGACGATCCCGAGCGGATGGACGCTTTCCGCGTAGACATGGACAAAGCCATCTCGCGTCCGCTGATGATCACCGACTGGCGCCAACGCAACAAGACATTTTTCGATACGTTGCAGGTCGAAAAAAACATCCTTTTCCTGATACTGACGATGATCGTCATCGTCGCCGCCTTCAACATCATCTCGGGCCTCACCATGCTGGTGAAGGACAAGACGCGCGATATCGCGATTTTGCGCACCATGGGCGCGACGCGGGGCTCGATTTTGCGCATCTTTCTAATCATCGGCACCTCGAT
The DNA here is from genome assembly GCA_003152255.1 of Methylocystaceae bacterium. Next base: position 17,021 of record PLZT01000505.1, read on the forward strand.
CGGCGCGGCGGGCGCCTTGGTCGGCTTTTTGCTGGGGCTGGCGCTGGCCAAGAATCTCGATGCGATCCGGGTGTTGCTCAATCAATTGCTGCACACCAACATCTTTCCGGCGGAACTTTACTTTCTGTCGCGGCTGCCCTCGATCGTCGAGCCGGGCGAGGTGGGCGTGGTCGTCGGCATGACGCTGACGCTGGCCATTCTGGCCTCGATCTATCCGGCCTGGAAGGCCGCCTCGCTCGATCCCATTCAAGCCCTGCGGAGCGAGTGACGCATGAGCGATCCCGTGCTCGAACTTGTCGGCGTCTCGCGCCATTACCGCGAAGGCGACGCGCGGCTCGACATTCTCGTCGAGGTTGATTTCTCGCTGGTTCCCGGCCAGACCGTGGCGCTCATCGCGCCCTCGGGCGCCGGCAAATCAACGCTGCTGCACATCGCCGGCCTGTTGGAGCGCCCCGACGCCGGCGAGGTCAAGATCAACAACGCGCCGACCTCGACGATGAGCGACGACGCGCGCACGAAGCTGCGGCGCAACTCGATCGGCTTCGTCTATCAATTCCACCATTTGCTGCCGGAATTCACCGCGCTGGAGAATGTGGCGCTGCCGCAGACGATCAATGGCCTCGATCGCTCCGAGGCGAGACGGCGGGCGAAGGAACTTCTGGATTATCTGCGCATGGGACCGCGCGCCTTGCATCGACCGGGCGAACTTTCCGGCGGCGAGCAGCAGCGCGTCGCCATCGCGCGAGCGGTGGCCAACGCGCCGGCGCTGCTGCTCGCGGACGAGCCCACGGGCAATCTCGATCCGCGCACGGCGGAGCATGTGTTCGCGACGCTTATGACCCTGGCGCGCGCCAGCGGTCTCGCGGCCCTGGTCGCGACGCATAATCTCGAACTCGCGAATCAAATGGACCGCCGCGTGACTTTACGCGACGGCCATATTGTCGAATTGGATTGAACGCCGGAAATCACGCCTTGGGCGCGTCGGACTTCTTCTTATCGATGAAGGCGTGCTTGTAATACAGGCCGAAGGCGACGAGGCCGGCCGCGCCAAGGACCAAGCCGGTGAGAAGGTCCTTGCTCGCGGTTTGGCCGACCGCGAAAGGAAAGCGCGAGACATATTCCTTCGTGCCATCGTCGCTGCGGGCTTTCACCAGACCGATGAAATTGCCGTTCTTGGCGAAGTTATATTCGAAATTCAACGTGCCGGTCTTGTATTTCTTGGGAGCGACGTAAATCTCGGTGTTGGCATCAAGGTTCTCGCTGTCATCCTTTTGCCCGACATTGCGCAGGATGCGAATCTCCAGGTTCATGTCGCGCAGTTCGTCCTGCTGAGCGTCGAGCACGATGATGGTGGGGCCGGCGTCGGGGATATCGTCGCAAAACTGTTCGCGCGATTTGAGCGGCTGATAGCCGGTGAAGGTCATCGTATCCGGCCCGATCTTCATGATGCACTGGCCTTGATCGATGCTGACGCCGCCGTGGGCGTAGGCCTCGCTCGTTACGCCGAAAGTCGCCATCACCGCGACGACGAGAAATCTGATATTCATTTTCGAACTCCCCATTCTTTCTTTTCGTTCGTCAGTCGCGACCGTTTTGTTCGGCGCGACGGGCGGCTCGTTTCGTTGATTCCGCGCCCTCGGCTCCTGTCGCTCTTTCGATGAGCGCATCGCTGAAGTCGCCGCCCCGCTCCCTTGGATGCGTGTTGCGGCATCATATATCAATTTTTTCCGTCTTGTCGCGCGACGAACCGCCACATTTCGGGAACCGGAAAAATTGCTGCGCTCGCGAAGAAACGACATATTCGCCCGGCGCGAGGCGGAGCCGTCTCGCCCCAAAACGCGACTATTCGCCGCCTGGGAGATCCTCGTCGCCTTGCGTCAGGAACAGCAACACAATTCCCACCGCGCCGACAAAGCGGAAGGCCGGCTCCTGCATGTTCCAGCCGTCCGAACGCCACATCTGGAACCATTCCCCGCCGATGACCGTGAATCCCACGAAATACAGCGACAGCGCGATGACGAGTCCCAATATCGCGACACCTTTGGCCTCGTTGAAGGCGCGCCCATTTTCTTTCCGCGCCCGCGCCAGCCGGGCCGCGCCGGCGAGACACAGCGCGCCGGCGCACAGCTCCGTCGCGATGATGAAGGCGTAGGCCAAATGGTGCGCTGCTTCATTGTGAATCGCGCGCCAGAGCAAGGGCGAAGCGGGCGGGATCGTGTCCATCGACAAAATATGCCGCACCGCCGCGAAATTGGTCTCGTAATCGAAGATATTGTCGAGGCCGATCAGCAACGCCAGCACGCTCACGCCGCCGACAAGAAAAACTTTCGCGCCGCGAAGAATCATGGCCTTTGGCTCCCGTCATGGTTTTTTGGCGACTATCATAAAAGTTCCTATATCGGCGCGCCAGTGTCGAGCGCGCGGAACACGCGGGTGGCGCGACCCGCCAAAGCGCCTATTTGTCCTGCCAGCGGATAAGGAGTGGACATGATCACACTTTATTATTGGCCGACGCCCAATGGCCATAAAATAACGATCTTCCTGGAGGAAGCGGGCGTTCCCTATCGTATTTCTCCAGTCAATATCGGCGAGGGCGAGCAGTTCCGTCCGGAGTTTTTGGCGATTTCGCCCAATAATCGGATGCCGGCGATCGTCGACGACGCGCCGCGGGATCGTGGCGAGCCGCTTTCGGTCTTCGAATCCGGCGCGATACTTGTTTATTTGGCGGAAAAGTCTGGAAAATTCTTGCCCGAGGATACGCGCGGCCGCGTCCTTGTGTTGGAGTGGCTGTTCTGGCAGGTCGGGGGGCTGGGGCCGATGGCCGGCCAGAACCACCATTTCGGACGCTACGCGCCGCAGAAAATTCCTTACGCGATAGACCGCTATGTCAAAGAGACCAACAGGCTCTATGGCGTTCTCGACCGTCGGCTGGCGCGCGAGCCTTTCCTGGCCGGCGAATATTCGATCGCCGACATGGCCGCCTATCCCTGGATCGCGCCGCATGAGGAGCAGGGCCAAAATCTGAGGGATTTTCCTAATGTCGAACGCTGGTTCGAGGCGATCGCCGCCCGTCCGGCGGTACGGCGCGCCTATGCCGCCGGCGCGCATTGGCAGCGCGAGCGCAGCGGCTTTACGGACGAAGAACGTCGGATTTTGTTTGGCCAGACGGCGGCCAGCGTCGCACCCAAGGGATGAGCGCGGGCTTTCCCTGCTCCGCCATCGTCAGTTGTAGCTAATGAGTTCGCGATAGACCCAACCAACGGGGTGTCCGTCGAGAGTCGCGACGAACGACCACGGTCTGCCGCCGTCATCGGCGCCATCTTGCAGCACTTGCACGACGCAGCCGTTGCCAATTACTCCAATGGCGTTCTCGCGTATGTCGCCGACATTGCGCGACGCGAATATCGAGGGATCATCGCGGAGAGTGCATTTGTCGGTCGCCATGGCGTCCTCCAATCGAGGGGGTGGAATGCCTCGTAACTTAATCGACGCCGCGCCGTCGCGGCGTGCGCTGGCGCACATGCCGGACCGGCGCGGGCGATTTCGCCTTCGCGTTCTTGCGCGCGCATGCGGCGTCGCGGCGCTCGCCGCTCTGGCCGCGCCGGCGCTAGCGGGAGAGCCGCCGCCCGGCTTCGCTCGTCTTTCGGATATAGCGCCGGGCGTCGCGCAGGAGATGCGTTACGCGGGCTCCAATAATTTCACCGGCGCGCCCGTCCCGGGCTATCGCGCCGCGCAATGTTGGTTGCGGCTCGATGCGGCGCGGGCGCTCGCGGCGGCGCAAACCGAGGCGCGCGCCAAAGGCTTCGATCTTGTCGTTTACGACTGCTATCGCCCCAGACGCACGGTCGCCGCTTTCGTCGACTGGTCAAAAAACGACGACGAAAAGACCAAGCCCGTCTATTACCCCAATGTCGAAAAGCGCGAGCTTTTCGCTCAAGGCTATATCTCGGAAAAATCCGGCCATTCGACCGGGCTGGCGGTCGATCTCGGCGTGAAGGGCTGGGACTTTGGAACGCCGTTCGATTTTTTCGACAGGCGCTCCTGGACCGGCGCGCTAAAGCGCGGCGTGGCGCGGCTCAACCGCGCTAGCCTCGTCGCGCTGATGCGGCGCCACGGCTTCGACAATTACCCGCGCGAATGGTGGCACTTCACGCTTCGCGGCGCGAAAAATGTCGAAAGCCGCGATGTCGAGATCGAGTGAGCAGCGGAATCGCGTTCGCGCGCTCAAAACGGATGATATTGATACAGCCAGTTTTCCGATAGCACGGCGTCGCCGTTCTTCAAGAACAGCCGCATCTCCACCGGGTCCGGCCCCTCGACGGTCAGATCGAACTGGGCGCGCCAATGGCCGGTCACGCCGTCGAACACNNCCGCCCAAAAACTCGACCATGAATTTGCGCACGCTCTTGGGGCGCGGCTTGCCGGGCTGGCCGCCATTGCCGAGCCTTGTCGCGACGCAACGCGCGAGCGGCGTCGGATAAGGCTCGTCGGCCAACCAATGCAGGCGGTAGGAGAAATCGAACTCGGCGCCGGGAACGGCGGCCTTCTCGGGCACCCAGGCCGCCACGATATTGTCGTGGATTTCGTCGTCGGTCGGGATCTCGATCAGCTGAATCGCGCCCTTGCCCCAGTCGCCCTTCGGCTCGATCCACACGCTCGGACGGCGGTCGTAGAACACATTGTCGAGATAATGGTCATAATTGCGGTCGCGCTGCATCAGCCCGAAGCCCTTGGGATTATTGTCGCCAAAGGCCGAGGCCATCACGCGCTGCGGATTGTTGAGCGGGCGCCACAGCCGCTCGCCGGCGCCGGTCCACATCGACAATCCATCGGAGTCGTGGACCTCCGGGCGCCAGTCGATCGCCGTCGGCTTCTTGGTCTCCGAGAACCAATACATCGAGGTCAGCGGCGCTATGCCGAAGCGCACGAAATCGCCGCGCAAGAAAAGCTTGCACTCGATGTCCATGACGACGCCCTTGCCGCGCGTCATCAGGAAGCGATAGGCGCCGACGATATGCGGGCCTTCGAGCAGCGCGTGCAGCACGACGCCGTCCTCGGTCTCCGGGCCGATATAGATGTGCGAGAAGTCGGGGAACTCCTCGGAGCGATCGGCGACCCAGGTGTCGAGCGCTATTCCTCGCGCCGACATGCCGTACTGGCGCAGTTCGCCGATGGCGCGAAAATAGGAGGCTCCGAGAAACGCCACCCAGTCGTTCTTTTTCCAGTCCAGCTGGCTGCTTTTGGACTCCTGCAAGCGAAAGCCCGCGAAACCCGCGCCGGGGGAGAGCTGATGCGCGATTGAGTCATCGGGCATGTTGAAGTAGGCGGGATCGTAGAGAATCTCGCGCGCCTCGCCGCCGTCCACTTTATGAATGCGCACGGCCTTTTTGAAGAACATGCCGAGATGGAAGAACTCGACCGGAAAACGCTCCTTGTCCGCGGCATAGAGCGCGTAATCGGTATTGTAGGTGATCTTGCCCCAGGCTTCGTAATCGATCTTGCTGGTGATTTGCGGGTCCGGGACCGCCGGCGGCCGATAGGGCTCCTTGATCAGCCGCCGCGCCTCCTCTTGCAGCGCCTCGAACGAAAAGGGCGCCGGCGCGCTAAATTTCAGAGCCGCGCTCGTCTGCGCCTCGGCCGCGGGCGCGCCGACCGCGCCGAGGGCGCCGGTCGCGGCGGCGGCTTTTAGAAAGGCGCGGCGATCGGGAGTGTCGGTCATGAGCTCATCCTTCAGGCGTGTATGCGCGCGGAAAGGCGCCAAGCCTGCCCGCGATATCTTAAAAATTTCAGTGTGGTCAGCCGCGAATGGGCTCGTTGCGCACGGCGGCGCGCATGAAGAAATAGAGGCCGACGAAGCCCAGCAGCGCGAACGCCACCTCGAAGATGTGGCTGATCAGGGGGTCGAGCTGAAACAGGCCGCCCAGCGCCCAGCCTGCGGCCCAGGAAGCGCCCACCAACTCGGTGCCGACGAGGATCGCGACGGCGACCAAGGTGGAGAGATGAATGAGATTGATCGGCTTCTGGCTCATGTCGGTTTTCGCCTCGGCGCGTGTATCTAGGGTCAGGGCCGCGGCCCCGCGCCGAACCGGCCCAAATCCCTGCTATAGGATCGTCGCCGCCGGGGCAAGTGCGGGCGCGCGCCGCTCACACCGCCTCCGCGCCCTCGGCTTCCGCCGCCAGCAGTTTCGCCCGCGCCTCCGCCGCCTCGCGCTGGCGGTTCCACATCGCCGCGTATTCGCCGTTTTTATCGAGCAATTGCTGATGCGTCCCGCGCTCGACGACGCGTCCGTGGTCGAGAAAGACGATCTCGTCCGCCTCGACCACCGTCGAGAGGCGATGCGCGATCACCAGCGTCGTCCGCCCCTTGGCGACGCGGCGCAACGCTTCTTGAATCTCGTGCTCGGTGAAACTGTCCAGCGCCGAGGTCGCCTCGTCCAGTATAAGAATGGGCGGTCCCTTCAGAATCGTGCGCGCTATGGCGACGCGCTGCTTCTCGCCGCCGGAAAGCTTTAACCCGCGCTCGCCGACCTGCGCGTCGTAGCCGCCGGGAACCGAGGCGATGAAGCGGTCGATTTGCGCCAGCGCCGCCGCCTCGCGCACCTCCGCGTCGCTCGCCTCCCAGCGTCCGTAACGGATGTTGTAGCCTATGGAGTCGTTGAACAACACGGTGTCCTGCGGCACCATGCCGATCGCCGCGCGCAAGGATGCTTGCGTGACGGCGAGAATATCCTGGCCGTCGATCAATATGCGCCCGCCTTGCGGCTCATAGAAGCGGAATAGCAGACGCGAGATCGTCGATTTGCCGGCGCCCGATGGCCCGACGATGGCCAGCGTCGCGCCGGGCTTCACGTCGAAACTCACGCCCTGCAAAATCGGCCGTTTTTGGTCATAGTAAAATTCGACGTTCTCGAAAGTGACGTGGCCCTCGCGCACCGCGAGAGGCGGCGCGCCGGGACGGTCGGCGATCTCAGGGTTTTGCCCAAGGATCGAGAACATGCGCTCGATGTCGACGACAGCCTGACGCACCTCGCGGTAAAACGTGCCCATGAAATTGAGCGGCTGATAAAGCTGGATCATCATCGCGTTGATCAACACGAAATCTCCGACCGAGGCGCGCCCGGCGCGAATGTCGTAAACGCACATGAGCATCACCAGCGTCAGGCCGATGGTGAAGATCGCCGCCTGACCGGCGTTGAGTATAGCCAGCGATGTATACGAATCGATGCTGGCTATGCGATAGCGCTCCATCGACTTGTCATAGCGTTCGGCTTCGCGTTCCTCGGCGCGAAAATATTTGACCGTTTCGTAATTGAGCAGGCTGTCGATGGCCTTCACATTGGCGTCGATATCGCTTTCGTTCATCGCGCGGCGGATGCTGATGCGCCAGTTGGTGGCGAGCGCGGTGTAGGCGAGGTAAAGAAAAATCGTGATCGACGTGACGAATGCGTAAGCCCAATTGAACTGCCAAAGAAACACC
>PLZT01000742.1 GCA_003152255.1 Methylocystaceae bacterium
CCCGAAGTCACCGAGAAATCGCAGCCGCACGCCTTGCATCGCCAACGCGGATAGGCTCCTCGACGACAATCGTGGCAGGTCGTGCAGCCGCAGTCCGGACACACCGGCTTGCCGTCGGTTGTCGGCCAACGCAGGCGCGCGAAAACGTTCTCGGTGCCTCGGTCGGACATCCGCATCACTTTGCCAATGCTGAGCGACCGCGCCGCCGCCGACAAGAGGAAATGCTGGGACATGAGAGCCTCGCCAAAGAGAACATAACACGAACACTCTCGGCGAGATCGGGATGCCTGTCAAGCGACGGTGGCGGTTGCTACATGAGACCGAATCTGTCCCCCGGGAAGGTCTTACCGAGCGACGAACCGAAGGTGGTGCCGATAACGCCGGCTACAGTGAAAGCCGCGCCACAACGCCATTTGACATGGCCGGACCGCACATAAGCGAGCAGCGTGACGACCGCTGAAATCGCGACCGCAAGCGCGCTGGAGCCGATTGCAAGATGTGGATCCTCAATACCAACGACGTAAATCAGCGCGGGCACGCCGAGAACCGAGCCGCCGCCATCGATCAAGCCCTGAACGAAGCCGATCACAATCCCGGAAAGCACCGCAAGAAGGCTCATCGGCGACGTCCCGCCGAAATAGTGAATGTCGATGGGAACCGCGTCTTCCAAAAATCACGCGACAAGACCGCCGCCTCGATTTCTCCAACCGCCCGTGCCCGGCGCATAGTGACAAATATCCGTATGGCCCGCGCCAAGAGCCTGTTGCAAAGCTTTCGCAGACCGCCCGCCCCCGAGGCACACCAGCACAATCGGCTTGCCGCTCGGCAATTGCCGAGGGGTAAAACGCGAAAGCGGCAGATTGATCGCGCCGGGAATATGTCCCGCCGCATATTCATGCGGCTCGCGCACATCGACGATAGCGCGCGATTTGTCAGCGACGACACCCGCAAAGGCTTCATGCTCGATGGTTGGAACCGAGGCGCCGCCATTCAATCGGGCGAGAAGACTAGCAAGAGACATTTTTTCCTCCGTTAGCGGATATCCAATTCAGCCGGCCTTCGCCGCCTGGAATTGAGTGAAGGCCGCGAGCGCATGGCTCGCATACATCGCCGAGGGCCCAGCTCCCATGTAGATCGCCATGCCAAGCGTCTCGACCACTTCATCGCGAGTCGCGCCGTGATCGACCGCGGCTTTGGTGTGAAAGGCGATGCAATCGTCGCAGCGTGTCGCTACGCCGATAGCGAGCGCGATCAGCTCCTTGGTCTTGGCGTCGAGCGCTTTGGGCGCGCCGGCCGCCATGGCGAGTGCGCCAAACGCCTTCATCACCTCGGGCGCTCCAAGTCGCAATTGTCGCACATCGGCGGTGAGCAGCTTTGTAAGTTCGGGCCAGTCCTGCGTCATTGTGTCATTTCCTTGTTCAGTGTGTGAGGCGCGCTCGACGTTGGCGTCTCGTCGTCGCGCAGCACGACATAGATTGCGGGAATCACCAGCAGCGTGAGGGCAGTCGACGAGGCGAGGCCGAACACCAGTGAGATCGCCAATCCCTGAAAGATCGGGTCGGTGAGGATGAAGGCCGCGCCAATCATCGCCGCGGCCGCCGTGAGGAATATCGGCTTGAAGCGCACCGATCCCGCCTCGATCAAATCGGCCCGCAGCGGCAATCCCTTTTCCCGCAGATGCCGTATGAAATCGACGAGCAGGATGGAATTTCGCACGACGATGCCGGCGAGCGCGATGAAGCCGATCATCGACGTAGCCGTGAAGGCGGCATTGAACAGGAGATGGCCAAGCATGATGCCGATCAGCGTCAAAGGCACGGGAGCGAGGATCACCAACGGCAATTTGAACGAGCCGAATTGCGCCACGACCAAGAGATAGATTCCAAGCAACGCCACTATGAAGGCCGCGCCCATGTCGCGAAAGGTGACATAAGTGACTTCCCATTCGCCGTCCCAAAGCAGCGTGGGCTTGGAATCGTCAAGCGGCTGGCCGTGATATTTTATCGTCGGCGGTCCTTCTTTGCCCCAGTCCTGCTTCGCGATGGCGTCCTCGACCGCGAACATGCCATAGATCGGCGCCTCGAAGCGGCCCGCGACTTCGGCGCTGACCATCTCGGCAAAGCGGCCATTGTGGCGGAAGATCGGATAGGAGCCGAGTTCGCGCGTCACCTTTACGACATCGCCGAGTTCGACATTGGCGCCCTGGCGCGCCGTGCCGCCAGCGGGCAGCGGCGTCGAGAGGATACGCTCGACGGGCGACATAGCCGAGCGAGGCAACGCCACCGTGATGTCGATCGGCTTCGCCCCGCCACCGCGTTGCGAGAACCCGATCTTGACGCCGCCGACCAAAGCGCCAATCGTGTCATAGACCGCCTTTTCCTCGACGCCGTAATATTCAAGCGCCTCCTGGTCGATGGAATAGCGCAAGCGTTCACTGCGCACGCCGAAGCTATCGTCTGTATCAACGACAAAATCCACCGAGGAAAATGCCTGTCTCACCTTGGTCGCGATCGCCCGTCGAGCGTTTGCGTCCGGCCCATAGATTTCCGCAAGCAAAGTCGCCAGAACCGGCGGCCCTGGCGGAACCTCGACAACCTTAATCGCGGTGTGTTCCGGTTTGGGAAGGGTTTCCAGTCGTTTACGGATATCGAGCGCGATCGCGTGGCTGGCCCGTTTCCGCTCGTCCTTGGGCAAGAGATTCACGGATAGATCGCCCATCTGAGGCTCCTCGCGCATGTAATAATGACGCACGAGCCCATTGAAGTTGAAAGGCGCCGCAGTCCCCGTATAGGATTGGATCGAGGTAAGTTCGGGCAAGTCCTTCAGACGCTCAGCCGCCGCCGTGAGCAAACGATCGGTCTCCTCCAGCGAAGCGCCTCGCGGAAGGTCGACGACAACCGCGATTTCCGACTTATTGTCGAAGGGCAGCAGCTTTACTCTTACGCTCTTCGTCGCAAACAGCATCAATGAGGCGAGCGTCGCAAGACCGACATAAAGCAAAAACCGCTTCGACCGATCGCGCCCTGTAAGAAGCTTGGTGGCGACACCCGAATAAAAGCGGCCCATCACGCCTATGTCATGCTCGCCGCCTTCGTGAGCTTCGACGCCTTCAAAGCGGCTGCGCGCGATCTTCATCAGTAGCCATGGGGTGATCGTCATGGCGACAAAGAAGGAGAACACCATCGCCAGCGAGGCGTTGGCGGGGATGGGGCTCATATAGGGCCCCATCAATCCTGACACAAACAGCATCGGCAGCAGGGCGACGACGATGGTGAGCGTCGCGACGATGGTCGGATTGCCGACCTCGGCGACCGCCTCGATCGCCGTGTCCGTGAGACTACGGTCGCCTCGCATCTGCCAGTGACGGACGATGTTTTCGACAACGACAATGGCGTCGTCGACGAGAATGCCAATCGAAAAAATGAGCGCGAACAGGCTGACGCGATTGATCGTGTAGCCCATCATCCAAGAGGCAAACATCGTCAGCAGAATGGTTGTCGGGATAATGACGAAGACAACGACGCCCTCGCGCCAGCCGACCATGAGCACGATAAGCCCGACAATGGACAGAGTGGCCAGAGCGAGATGAAACAACAGTTCGTTGGCCTTCTCGGTCGCTGTCTCGCCGTAGTTTCGGGTGACGGAAATTTCGAGATCGTCAGGCACGATGCGACCCTTCACCGTCTCCAGCCGGTATAGGATTTCGTCGGCCATCACGACGGCGTTGGCGCCCTTGCGTTTTGCAATGGCGATGCTCACGGCCGGGCGCTTATCCAGCGCCCCCGTCGCATTGCGGGTCATCGTCCAACCGAAATGCTCCGGCTCCGCCGCGCCAACACGCACCTGCGCCACATCCTTCACATAGACTGGACGGCCATCCCGCGACGTGAGGAGCAACAGGCCAATATCCGGCACGCCTTGCAGCGTTTGTCCGGCGACCACTGGCAGGGACCGATCCAGATCACGGAAAGCCCCGACGAGAAAGGACCGATTGGCGTTGGTCAATTTGTCGACCAGTTGGTTCAGGGTGATCCCATAAAGCGACAAGCGCCCTGGGTCAGGCTCGACTCTGATCTGATTGGGAGCCCCGCCGACGATGTAACTGCCGCCGACATTATCGACTTTGGTAAGATCGTGCTGTAACTCTTCGGCCACTTGATAGAGGCCGTTGTCGGTCCACGCCGCCGCGTGCTCCGGCTTAGCCGCAAGCGTCAGGACAACAATCGCGACATCGTCGATGCCACGCCCCACGATCAGAGGCTCACGAATGCCCTTGGGCAGCCCGGTGATATTTGCGCTAATCTTGTCGTGAACACGCAACACAGCATTGTCTTGCGGCGTCCCGACGAAGAAGCGGGCCGTCACCATGACGTTGTCGTCCTGTGTCAGCGAATAGACGTGTTCGACCCCGTTGATGCCCTTGATGATATCTTCCAGCGGACGCGTGACAAGCTCGATTGCATCCTGAGCCTTGTAGCCATTGGTCGACACGATTATGTCGACCATCGGCACGGAAATCTGCGGCTCTTCCTCACGCGGCAGGGCTTGCAGCGCGATCAGGCCGACGAGCAAGGACGCCAGCAGCAACAAGGGCGTCAGCGGTGAACCGATAAAGGTGCGCGTCAGAACTCCGGAGACACCGAGCCTCATGGCGTCACCACGACATCGCCGTCATGTAGGCCGGCTAAAATCTCTATGCCCTCCCCGCGCTGCTCGCCGGTCTGCACCACGATCTCCGCGCCGTCCTTCAAGCGAACGTAATCTGTGCCTGCACGACGATAGATCGCTTCGCGCGGCGCAACGATCGCATCGCGTTTCCCCGTGGCCACGTAAACGCGCGTGCGTTCGCCGACGAAATAATTGCCAAGCCCCTCAACCTCGACGTCGGCTATCACGCGTCCGCCCTGGATCTCGGGATAGACGATGCGCACGCGCCCTTGCTTGCGGGTGTCGCTCGCCTCGTCATGAAGTCCGCGCCCGCCGATCTGAACGGAATCCCCCGCGCGCATAAAACGGGCGTGGCGCTCCGGCAATTGCAAGCGGAGAATATAGCGGTCCTCGGCGAGGGTCGCGATTGTCTCGCCAGGCATGACGACTCGGCCGATGGAAACAGGGATGGTCAGAATGCGCCCCGCTCCCGGCGCGAGCACGGCGCCCTCGGCGGCCTGCTGTTCGATGACGCCGCGGTCCGAGCGAATCGCCGCGAGATTGCGATCCGCTACGTCNNCGCTGGTCCAGCGCCTGCATTTGCAGAAACAGCTTCTGATCAGCAACCAACGCGATTTCGGCCCCAGCCACGACGACGTCCCCTTCCCTGATCTTCAACGCCGTGACTGTGCCGCCGATTCGGGCTCTAGCGACAAGTTGATGCACAGGCTCAACCGTGGCGATAACGGCTTTGAGGTCTTCGAGCGGCGCGACATGCACAACAACGTCTGCTGCGCTGGCTGGACTGGAGACGACAACGCCCAACGCGGCGATAAGGCCGGCGCAAGCCCGCAATAGGTAGGCAAAACTCGTCCGCATCGATTCCCCCATGGAAAGGCCTTGACACTTATATTGCGTATCTATAATTTAGCAAGGATGAATTTAGAGAAGCTCGCTCCAAAAGCCGTGCAGGCCGAAAACTTTCTGAAGGCTTTGGCTAACCGCCACCGTCTGATGATTCTGTGCGAACTGCATAAGGGCGAGACGGGTGTTTCCGCGCTGCAAAAGGCGCTTGGCCTCACTCAGTCCTCGCTTTCGCAACATCTTGCCCGACTGCGCGAGGACGAACTGGTCACGACGCGGCGAGAATCGCAGGCCATCTTTTATTCGCTCGCCGATACGAATGTCTCGCGGACGATCACCTTGCTTTACGAACTGTTTTGCGCCGACGAATGCGCCGCAAAGCAGAAGCGGAAGAAGGTAGGGCAAACGAGAAGTGCGAAGGCGAGTTGTTCACTCGGCCTTACAAAATCGAAGGGGCGCGCCGCATGACTATAGACCGAATCGTCATGGCCTTTGCTGGCGCCATGATCCTTGCGAGCCTCGGACTCGCCCATTTCTTCGGCTCGTGGTGGCTGCTGCTCGCAGCCTTCGTCGGACTGAATCTTTTCCAGGCCGCCTTTACAGGTTTCTGCCCGCTCGCGCTCATTTTGAAGAAATTCGGCGTAAAGCCGGGCGCGGCGTTTTAGTGTGCCGGCTCTGTCCATAAAGGCGGCGCTAAACGCGACGCCTTTTGTCGTCAAGAGATAAAATATGGTCACCAATGTCGGAACCATTGATCGCGCTTTGCGTATCGTCATCGGCCTCGTGCTGATTGCCTATGCGCTCAAACTCGGCTTGCCCAGCACCGGCTGGAATTGGGTTGGCTGGATCGGAGTCGTGCCTCTGCTCACTGCCTTTATCGGCACTTGCCCGCTTTACAGCCTGCTTGGTGTGGGTACCTACTCGCGCAAGTAAACCTCTAATCCCAATGCCTAACAAAACGCCGCGGACCAGCGCTTTGCGTCATGGAATCTGCGCAAAAGAGGGAGAGACGCCATGACCAAGATCGTTGTATTGGGCGCCGGCATCGGCGGCGTACCCATGGCTTTCGAGCTGAAGGAACTGCTCGGCAAGAAAGCTGACATCACCGTCGTTTCGCTAACTGACTACTTCCAGTTCGTGCCGTCGAACCCCTGGGTCGCCGTCAATTGGCGCAAGCCGGGCGACGTGAAGGTCAATCTTCCCGAAGTGTTCAAGAAGTTGAAGATCGGTTTCACGTCCGTTGGCGCAAAACGCGTGAAGCCTTCGGAAAACATAGTCGAGTTGAACGACGGTTCGACGCTTTCCTACGACTATCTGGTGATCGCGACTGGCCCGCACCTCGCCTTCGATGAAGTTGAGGGACTGGGACCGAGCGGGCATACGCAATCTGTTTGTCACGTCGATCACGCCGGAATGGCCGGCGAGCGTTGGGAAGAATTCTGCAAAAACCCCGGCCCAATGGTCATTGGCGCGGTGCAGGGCGCGTCCTGCTTTGGCCCGGCCTATGAGTATGCGCTGACAGCGGTTTCCGATCTGCGCAAGCGCAAAATTCGTGATCGGGTGCCGATCACCTTCGTGACCGCGGAGCCCTATATTGGCCATCTTGGTCTTGGCGGCGTCGGCGATACCAAGGGCATGCTGGAATCGGTGATGCGCGATCGCGACATCAAATGGGTGACAAATGCAAAAATTGACCGCATCAATGCCGAATCAGTCGAGGCTACGGAATTCAACGAAGACGGAACTCCGAAGAAGACGCATAAGATAGCGTCGAACTTTACGATGTTCCTTCCCGCCTTCCGTGGCGTCGACTGCTTGAAGGGCGAAGACGGCAAATGGATCGAGGGACTGACCAATCCGCGTGGCTTCGTGACGGTCGACAGGAAGCAGAGGAACGCGAAATTTCCCAATATCTTCTCGGTCGGCGTCTGCGTCGCGCTTCCGCCTTTCGAACCGACGCCTGTGCCGGTTGGCATGCCGAAGACGGGCTATATGATCGAATCGATGTGCACGGCGGCCGCGCATAACATTCGCGACCTGATAGCAGGCAAGGAGCCGACGCACGAGGGAACCTGGAATGCGGTCTGTCTTGCGGACTTCGGCGACGACGGCATCATTTTTGTCGCTCAGCCGCAAATCCCGCCGCGTAATGTGAACTGGTCTGCTCAGGGCTACTGGGTGCATCTGGCGAAAGTGGCCTACGAGAAGTATTTTATGCGCAAGGTTCGCAAGGGCCATAGCGAGCCGGTGTATGAGCGCGTCATAATGAAGGCGCTCGGAATCGTTCGTTTGCGTTCCGGCACAAACGCGTAACGGCAATTTTGGAGAACGCCAGCCATGAGCTACTACATCACAAAGTCGACGAAGGGTGATTTCGACGCCGTTGTATCGAAAGTGATAGAGAAGTTGAAGGATGAAGGCTTTGGCGTCCTCACCGAAATCGACGTTGCGAACACGCTGAAACAAAAGCTCGGCGTCGAGATGAAACGTTATCGCATTCTCGGCGCCTGCAATCCGGGCTTCGCGCACAAGGCGCTGAGCGTTGAAGACAAAATCGGCGTGATGCTGCCTTGCAATGTCATTGTCCAGGAGATGGCGGATGGTGTTGTCGACGTCGCCGCCATCGACCCACGGATGGCCATGCAGCAGATCGGCAATCCAGCGCTTACCGAAATATCCGCTGCGGTCGCCGAGAGACTTTCGCGGGTTGTTGGCGCAATCTGAATGCGCCAACGCGATATGAGCGGGGCATAGTCCATTGAGACACTGGCGTTCGATGGCCTGTTGGCCTCCGACGTATCGCTGTCTCGCGCGTCGGGTCGAGGGGTTTGGGCGCCTCTTTCCGTTGGGGACGTGCACGATCGCGATAATAGTGGCGTTCGTCGGGTTTTGGAGGCAAGACGCTGCCGCCGAAACCTTGAATTCCGCGTTGGCAAGAGCCTATTCCAGCAATCCCGACATCAATCAACAGCGCTCGGGCGTCCGGGCGCAGGACGAGGACACGACGAACGCGCTTGCGGGAATGCGGCCGAAGGCAGGCCTCGCCGCTTCCATCGGGCCAGAATTTTCCACCATCAAAATTCCGTCCGGCCGCACCGTGACCGGCCAACGCGCCTATTTCGCCGACGAATATCTGGGCAAGCCGCGCAGCGCGACGCTTTCCGTATCCCAGACCATTTTCGATGGCGGCCGCACGCAGAGCGCCGTCCGGCAAGCCGAGTCTGGCGTGTTCGCGGCGCGGGCAAACCTTGGCGCCAGCGAGCAGACCATCCTCCAGAACGGCGTCATCGCCTATATGGACGTGTTACGCGATACGGCGATCCTAGGTCTGCGCAAGAACAACAACGCTGTGTTAGAGGAGCAACTCAGGCATACGCGCGTACGTTACCAGTTCGGTGAGGTGACCGCCGCGGACGTCGCGCAGGCGGAGGCCGCCTTGGCGCACGGGCGTTCAGATTTCTATAGCGCCCAGGCGGTTCTCCAAATGAGCGGGGCCACATACCGTCAGGTCGTGGGTGTCGAACCCAAGCGGTTGGAGCCCGCGGGGACGGTCGAGAAGCTGTTGCCCAGATCGATGGAAAATGCGGTTTCCCTCGCACTCTTGGAGCATCCGGCCGTGGTTGCGGCGCTGCATCAGGTCGATGCGGCGGAGGAGGCGGTGAAACTGGCGGAAAGCGCTTTGGCGCCGACGTTGGCGGTAGGCGCGCAAGTCTCGCCGCAAGGGGATTCTTTTATGGGCTGGACGGGCACCCGGCAGTTCTACGCTCTGGCGGCGGCGACGCTGAATGTCCCCCTGTATCAGGGCGGCTCGGAATATGCCTCGATCCGCAAAGCCAAGGAACAATTGGGCCAGGCGCGACTGCGCGCCGACGTGCAGCGGGACAACGTGCGCAGGAGCGTCGTCTTTGCTTATGCGCAGCTGCAAGCGTCGAAGGCGTCGATTGTCTCGAGCCAGGCGGAGGTCGCGGCTTCGGAAAAATCGCTCGCCGATGTGCGTGAAGAGGCGAAAGTCGGGCAGCGAACGACGCTGGACATCCTCAACGCGCAACAGGCGCTGTCGAGCGCGCGGGTCAATCTCGTCATCGCGCAGCATGATCGTGTGGTCGCGTCATTCGCCGCGCTCGCAGCGGTCGGCCGCTTGTCGGTGCCCGACCTGAACCTCAATGTCGCGGAATACGATCCAACGATCCACTACGAGCAAGTCAAAGACAAATGGTTCGGCCTCGACACACCGGACGGAAGATAATTCCGAGCAGCGTCGTGAGATATCAAAACAATGACCGTGATCGCCCTCAGAAGTTTCGGGTAGACCCATGATCTCGAATTGGATTGACGAGCTTCCGTCATTAAGAGATCTCGATGAAGAGACCAAATCGGTGCTGCGACGCGCGGCCGTCCGTGTGACCCTGCCACAAGGAAAAATTGTCTTTCGACCCGGCGACGCTTGCATACAATTTCCTCTTATTGTTTCGGGCTCCA
>PLZT01000650.1:0-5641 GCA_003152255.1 Methylocystaceae bacterium
CTCATAAAATCTCCGGACGGACTCTAAACCCTCTCACAGGATTACATCGGAACACAGGTTTCAGAACACAGTTGAGGGACCTGATTTCCAGGGCTTTCCTTGGATATCGTGGCTGATATTCGGTCGTTCCCAATTCCAAGGTTTTCGGAACACCGCAACCTGTTGAGAGCGGATTTACTTCTTATTCGGCGGGAAGCGCCCCTCGAAAACCGTGCGGAAATCGCAAGGGCAAATGGGGGATGAAAACCGGCGTAAACGGCGGATTTCCATGCTTGTTCTGGCATGGCTATGTCGCTTTACGTACCTTTGCGTCAAGGAACCCAAGATTGCGCCGAACTGGGCGTCGCCGAATTTCAATCCCGATGTCGATATGGAGCTGATCTGCCAGCCGGGCGAAGCGCCGATTCTTGATGGCCGAGCGACGGGCGTCTGGCGCTACGCCGCGAATCTGCTCAAGGGCCCCGAGAATACGCTGACGACGCTGCCCGACTCCTATCTCGGCCCCGTCATGCGTTTCTGGAAGGGCCAGAAGATACGCATCCGTCTGCGCAACGGACTGCCCGAACCGACCATCGCTCATTGGCACGGCCTGCATGTTCCGATGCTGATGGACGGCCATCCAATGTATGCGATCGATCCGGGCGAGACCTTTGTTTACGAATTCGAAATGCGCAATCGCGCAAGCATGAATTTCTATCATCCGCATACGCATGAAGCGACCGCGACGCAGGTCTATCGTGGCCTGGCCGGCGCCATTCTCGTCAACGACGACGAGGAGAAGGCGCTCGACCTGCCGGCCGGCGAATTCGAAACTCCCATCGTGTTGCAGGATCGCTCGTTCGACGAGAACAACCAGCTCGTCTACGCAGGCGGCATGCATGGCCAGATGATCGGATTTCAGGGCGACCATATTCTCGTCAACGGGAGGCCCGATTACGCCATCGACGTGGCGAGCAGAGCCTATCGCCTGCGCATTCTGAACGGCTCGAACTCTCGCATTTACAAACTGGCTTGGGACGACGCCTCGCCGATTACGGTGATCGGCGTCGACGGCGGCTTGCTGGAGAGGCCCGAAACCAAACCTTACGTCATGCTCGCCCCGGGCGAACGGCTCGACGTTTGGGCCGATTTCAGCGGCCGAAGCGTCGATTCACAACTCGTTATGCGCAACGCGCCATTTTCCGGCGTATTGCCGAGAATGGCGCGCGGCATGATGGGCGGCATGATGACGAGAACGGAACTGCCGGTCGGCGGCGATTATCCGCTCTTTACGTTCCGCGTCGCGCGCGCCGTGAGCGACAGTCCGGCCTTGCCGCAGCATCTAACTCGCATCGACCGCCTGCGGCTGGAGGACGTCGCCAATCCGAACAACCCCGTGCCCGTCGCCATTTCGGAGCCGCCGATCGCGATGTTCCCAATGGGCGCCCCTATGCCGATGACGACGTGCAGCCTCGCGAGCGAATCCCCGTCGACACGCTTCAGCTCATGGAAATCTTTCACAATCACGGCGGTATGGGCGGCGTGGGCATGGGTCGCGGCATGGGGATGATGGGCGGTATGGGTGGCATGGGCGGGATGATGTCCATGGCGCACCCGATTCATCTGCATGGCCAGCAATTCCAGATTTTAAGCCGCGGTTTCGACGACAACGACCCGGATAGCTATGCGACCATGAGAGAAGGTTTCGTCACCAGCGGATGGAAGGACACCCTGCTGGTTACGCCGGGCGAACGCGTGCGGATCATCAAGCCCTTTGGAGATTTCAAGGGCTTGTTTATGTACCACTGCCACAACCTCGAACATGAGGATATGGGAATGATGCGGCAGTTCCTGGTGGAGTGAGGCGACGCGTCGCAGGGAAAATTAGTGGCCGGCCGTCGTCAGTGGCGCAGGTTACAATACACAACAAATCGGCTATCATTCTGCTTGGTTGAGACTTGTCTGGTCCTCGGCCCAACAAAAGTCGAACCACGCCAATTGGGAGGCATGCATGAGCAGCAAAATCGTCGGAGAAGTAATAGGCGCCAACGCGAAATATGTCGCTAGCTTCGGGGACAAGGGAAATCTCGCTCTGCCGCCGGCGAGGGGATTTGCCATTCTCACTTGTATGGACGCGCGTCTCGACCCGGCAAAATATGCCGGTCTCTCGGAAGGCGATGCGCATGTGATCCGCAATGCGGGCGGTCGCGCCAGTGACGACGCTATTCGTTCGCTGGTGGTTTCCCACAAGCTGCTTGGGACGAACGAGTGGTTCGTGATCCACCACACCAATTGTGGCATGGAGCTGTTCTGCGATGAGATCATGGCCGGCTTGCTCGACGACAATCTCGCCACGGCGAGCTTTGATGGCAAGAATTGGTCGAACCCGCAACATGGCGGCGGCTGCACGGCGGGCCACTTCATTAAGTGGCACACGATCAAGTCGCAGGAAGAAAGCGTCCTTCAGGACGTGCTGCGCATTCGCCAGCATCCGCTAGTCCCCCGTAATATCCCGATCTACGGCTATGTCTACGACGTGAAGACGGGTCGCCTCAACGAAGTTGCAAAGGCGACTGAAGCGGGACGCGCGGCATAATATCGAAGTCCAATCGTTCTCGATGGAAATATCGGGAGCGATTGGACACTGCTTTTAGTTTCTCGCCTTGAGGATAAGGAATACTCCGACTAGCGCTACGATGACAGCAAAAATGCGGGACAAGGCGTGCCGCCGAGATGAGAGGGTTCGGGCGAGCCTCATACCCGCAAATCCGCCTATCACGCCGCCCGTCAAAAAGAACGCCGTCACGCCCCAATCGACAAGACCGGACACGGCGTAGTTGGCAGCAGTCGCCAGTCCGAAAATCGCCACCGAAATGAGCGACGTGCCGATTGCGAAGACCAGCGGCATATCGGTTGCGATCAGCAACCCGGGAACGGCCAGAAAACCGCCGCCGATGCCGAAAAAGCCGGACATGAAGCCAACGACCACACCCCAAAGCAACAGCCCTGGAGCAAGCCGCACAGCCGATGTTGCGTCGAGCCGGACGCCGGCGTTGCCGCCAATGGGACGGGCAAGGGCCATCGCCAGCGCCACCACAATCATCAGCAGGCCGAAAAGTGTAATGAGTCTGTCGCCGGGGAAGGTCTTGCCGAGCGACGAACCGAAGGTGGCGCCGAAAACGCCGGCCACAGTGAAAGCCGCGCCACACCGCCATTTAACATGGCCCGACCGCACATAGGCGAGCAGCGTGACGACCGCCGAAATAGCCACCGCGAGCGCGCTGGTTCCGATTGCTAGATGCGGATCGCTAATCCCAACGACGTAAATCAGCGCGGGCACGCCAAGAACCGAACCGCCGCCGCCGATCAACCCCTGTACGAAACCGATCACAATCCCGGAAAGCACCGCGAGAAGGCTCATCCGCGGCGTCTCGCCGAAGGAAGTAATCTCGGCGGGAATCGCATCTTCCAACAATCACACCACAAGAGCGCCGCCTCGACTTCTCCAACCGCCCGTGCCAGGCGCATAGTGACAAATATCCGTATGGCCCGCGCCAAGAGCCTGTTGCAAAGCTTTCGCAGATCGCCCGCCCGCGAGGCACACCAGCACAATCGGCTTGCCGCTCGGCAATTGCCGAGGCGTAAAACGCGAAAGCGGCAGATTGATCGCGCCGGGAATATGTCCCGCCACATATTCATGCGGCTCGCGCACGTCCACGATGGCGCAAGATTTGTTGGCGACTATGCTGGCAAAGGCGTCGTGTTCAACGGTTGGAACCGAGGCGCCACCATTCAACCGGGCGAGAAGACTGCCAAGAGACATTTTTTTCCTCCGTTAGTGGATTTTTCAATTCAGCCGGCTTTCGCCGCCTCGAATTGCGTGAAGGCGGCAAGCGCATGGCTCGCATACATCGCGGAGGGCCCCGCCCCCATGTAGATCGCCATGCCCAGCGTCTCGACCACTTCTTCGCGCGTCGCGCCGTGATCGACCGCAGCCTTGGCATGGAAGGCAATGCAATCGTCACAGCGTGTCGCGACGCCGATGGCGAGCGCGATCAGCTCCTTGGTCTTGGCGTCGAGCGCTTTGGGCGCGCCGGCCGCCATGGCGAGCGCGCCAAACGCCTTCATCACCTCGGGCGCTCCAAGTCGCAATTGTCGCACATCGGCGATGAGCAGCTTGGTGAGTTCGGGCCAGTCCTGCGTCATTGTGCCATCTCCTTGTTCAGTGGGTGAGGCGCGCTCGACGCTGGCGTCTCGTCGTCGCGCAGCACGACATAGATTGCGGGAATCACCAGCAGCGTTAGCGCAGTCGACGAGGCAAGGCCGAATACAAGCGATATAGCGAGTCCTTGAAAGATCGGGTCGGTGAGGATGAAGGCCGCGCCAATCATCGCCGCGGCCGCCGTGAGGAATATCGGCTTGAAGCGCACCGATCCCGCTTCGATCAAAGCGGCCCGCAGCGGCAATCCCTTCTCCCGCAGATGCCTTATGAAATCGACGAGCAGGATGGAATTTCGCACGACGATGCCGGCGAGCGCGATGAAGCCGATCATCGACGTAGCCGTGAAGGCGGCATTGAACAGGAGATGGCCAAGCATGATGCCGATCAGCGTCAAAGGCACGGGAGCGAGGATCACCAACGGCAATTTGAACGAGCCGAATTGCGCCACGACCAAGAGATAGATTCCAAGCAACGCCACTATGAAGGCCGCGCCCATGTCGCGAAAGGTGACATAAGTGACTTCCCATTCGCCGTCCCAAAGCAGCGTCGGCTTGGAATCGTCGAGCGGCTGCCCGTGATATTTTATCGTCGGCGGTCCTTCCTTGCCCCAGTCCTGCTTCGCGATGGCGTCCTCGACCGCGAACATGCCGTAGATAGGCGCCTCGAAGCGACCCGCGACCTCGGCGCTGACCATTTCGGCAAAGCGGCTATTGTGGCGGAAGATCGGATAGGAGCCGAGTTCGCGCGTCACCTTTACGACATCGCCGAGTTCGACATTGGCGCCCTGGCGCGCCGTGCCGCCAGCGGGCAACGGCGTCGAGAGGATACGCTCGAGGGGCGACATAGCCGAGCGCGGCAACGCCACCGTTATATCGATCGGCTTCGCCCCACCACCGCGTTGCGAGAACCCGATCTTGACGCCGCCGACCAAACCGCCAATCGTGTCATAGACCGCCTTTTCCTCGACGCCGTAATATTCAAGCGCCTCCTGGTCGATGGAATAGCGCAAGCGTTCACTGCGCACGCCGAAGCTATCGTCTGTATCAACGACAAAATCCACCGAGGAAAATGCCTGTCTCACCTTGGTGGCGATCGCCCGTCGAGCGTTTGCGTCCGGCCCATAGATTTCCGCAAGCAAAGTCGCGAGAACCGGCGGCCCTGGCGGAACCTCGACAACCTTAACCGCGGTGTGTTCCGGTTTGGGTAGGGTTTCCAGTCGTTTACGGATATCGAGCGCGATCGCGTGGCTGGCCCGTTTGCGCTCGTCCTTTGGCAAGAGATTCACGGATAGATCGCCCATCTGAGGCTCCTCGCGCATGTAATAATGACGCACGAGCCCATTGAAGTTGAAAGGCGCGGCCGTCCCCGTATAGGATTGGATCGAGGTAAGTTCGGGCAAGTCCTTCAGACGCTCCGCCGCCGCCGTGAGCAAACGATCGG
>PLZT01000650.1:5670-17875 GCA_003152255.1 Methylocystaceae bacterium
CGCCTTCAAAGCGGCTGCGCGCGATTTTCATCAGTAGCCATGGGGTGATCGTCATGGCGACAAAGAAGGAGAACACCATCGCCAGCGAGGCGTTGGCGGGGATGGGGCTCATATAGGGCCCCATCAATCCTGACACGAACAGCATCGGCAGCAGGGCGACGACGATAGTGAGCGTCGCGACGATGGTCGGATTGCCGACCTCGGCGACCGCCTCGATCGCCGTGTCCGTGAGACTACGGTCGCCTCGCATCTGCCAGTGACGGACGATGTTTTCGACAACGACAATGGCGTCGTCGACGAGAATGCCAATCGAAAAAATGAGCGCGAACAGGCTGACGCGATTGATCGTGTAGCCCATCATCCAAGAGGCGAACATCGTCAGCAGAATGGTTGTCGGGATAATGACGAAGACAACGACGCCCTCGCGCCAGCCGACCATGAGAACGATAAGCCCGACAATGGACAGAGTGGCCAGAGCGAGATGAAACAACAGCTCGTTGGCCTTCTCGGTCGCCGTCTCGCCATAGTTGCGGGTGACGGAAATTTCGAGATCGTCAGGCACGATGCGACCCTTCACCGTCTCAAGCCGGTGTAGGATTTCGTCGGCCATCACGACGGCGTTGGCGCCCTTGCGTTTTGCAATGGCGATGCTCACGGCCGGGCGCTTATCCAGCGCCCCCGTCGCATTGCGCGTCATCGTCCAACCAAAATGCTCCGGCTCCGCCGCGCCAACACGCACCTGCGCCACATCCTTCACGTAGACCGGACGGCCATCCCGCGACGTGAGGAGCAACAGGCCAATGTCCGGCACGCCTTGCAGCGTTTGTCCGGCGACCACCGGCAGGGACCGATCCAGATCACGGAACGCGCCGACGAGAAAGGACCGATTGGCGTTGGTCAATTTGTCGACCAATTGGTTCAGGGTGATCCCATAAAGCGACAAGCGCCCTGGATCAGGCTCGACTCTGATCTGATTGGGAGCCCCGCCGACGATGTAACTGCCGCCGACATTATCGACTTTGGTAAGATCGTGCTGAAGCTCTTCGGCCACTTGATAGAGGCCGTTGTCGGTCCACGCCGCCGCGCGCTCCGGCTTAGCCGCAAGCGTCAGGACAACAATCGCGACATCGTCGATGCCACGCCCCACGATCAGAGGCCCACGAATGCCCTTGGGCAGCCCGGTGATATTTGCGCTAATCTTGTCGTGAACACGCAACACAGCATTGTCTTGCGGCGTCCCGACGAAGAAGCGGGCCGTCACCATGACGTTGTCGTCCTGCGTCAGCGAATAGACGTGCTCTACGCCGTTGATGCCCTTGATGATATCTTCCAACGGACGCGTGACAAGCTCGATCGCGTCCTCCGCCTTATAGCCATTCGTCGACACGATTATGTCGACCATTGGCACGGAAATCTGCGGCTCCTCCTCACGCGGCAGGGCTTGCAGCGCGATCAGGCCGACGAGCAAGGACGCGAGCAGCAACAAGGGCGTCAGCGGCGAGCCGATAAAGGTGCGTGTCAGAACTCCAGAAACACCGAGCCTCATGGCGTCACCACGACATCGCCATCACGTAGGCCGGCGAGGATCTCTATGCCTTCCCCGCGCTGCTCGCCCGTCTGCACCGCGATCTCCGCGCCGTCCTTCAAGCGAACGTAATCTATGCCCGCGCGACGATAAATCGCTTCGCGCGGTGCAATAATCGCCTCGCGTTTCCCCGTGGTCACATAAACGCGCGTGCGTTCTCCGACGAAATAATCTCCAAGACCCTGGACATCGACGTCGGCGATGACGCGCCCGCCCTGAATCTCGGGGTAGACGATGCGCACACGGCCTTCTTTGCGTATTGCGTTGGCTTCGTCGTGCAAACCGCGCCCGCCGATTTGCACAGAGTCTCCAGCGCGCATGAATCTGGCGTGCCGCTCCGGCAATTGCAGGCGAAGGATATAGTGCTCTTCCGCAAGGGTCGCGATAGTTTCACCGGGCATGACCGCGCGCCCAACAGACACGGGAATGGTCAGGATGCGCCCCGCTCCCGGTGCGAGCACGGCGCCCTCGGCCGCCTGCTGTTCGATCACGCCACGGTCGGAGCGAATCGCCGCGAGATTGCGATCCGCCACGTCGAGCATGGTTTTGGCTTGATCGAATATCACTTTCGTTGTGACGCCGCGCTGCAGCAACTCCTGCGCGCGGTCGAAATCAGCCTTCGCCTTGTCGCGTTGCGCCTGCTGCGATCTAATTCGCTGGTCTAGCCCCTGCATCTGCAAAAACAGCTTTTGGTCAGCCACCGACGCGATTTCGGCGCCCGCCGCGACGACGGCCCCTTCCTTGATCTTCAACGCCGCGACCGTGCCGCCGATTCGCGCCCTCGCGACAAGTTGATGCACAGGCTCAACCGTGGCGATCACGGCTTTGAGATCTTCGACCGGCGCGACATGCACAACGGCTTCCGCTGCGGTGGATTGGCTGGATGCGACGACGCCCAACGCGGCAATAAGGCCGGCGCAAGGCCGCAATAGGAAGGCAAAACTCATCCGCATCGATTCCCCCCGTGGAAAGGCCTTGACACTTATATGGCTTATCTATAATTTAGCAAGCATGAATTTAGAGAAACTCGCCCCTAAAGCCGTGCAGGCCGAAAACTTTCTGAAGGCTTTGGCCAACCGCCACCGTCTGATGATTCTGTGCGAATTGTATAAGGGCGAGACCGGTGTCTCCGCGCTGCAAAAGGCGCTTGGCCTCAGTCAGTCCTCGCTTTCGCAACATCTTGCCCGTCTGCGCGAAGACGAACTCGTCACGACGCGGCGAGAGTCGCAGGCCATCTTTTATTCGCTCGCCAATACGAACGTCTCGCGGGCGATCACTTTGCTCTACGAACTGTTTTGTGCCGAGGAATGCGCCCCAAAGCAAAAGCGGAAAAAGGCGGGACAAAAGGGAAATGCGAAGGCGAGTTGTTCGCTCGGCCTTACAAAATCGAAAGGACGCGCCGCATGACTATCGACCGAATCATCATGGCGTTTGCCGGCGCCATGATCCTTGCGAGCCTCGGACTCGCCCATTTGTTCGGCCCGTGGTGGCTGCTGCTCGCAGCCTTTGTCGGGCTGAATCTTTTCCAGGCCGCCTTTACAGGTTTCTGCCCGCTCGCGCTCATTTTGAAGAAATTCGGCGTAAAGCCGGGCGCGGCGTTTTAGCGTGCCGCCTTGTCCATAAAGGCGGCGCTAAACGCGGCGCCTTTCGTCGTCAGGAGATAAAATATGGTCACCAATGTCGGAACCATCGATCGCGCTTTGCGTATCGTCATCGGCCTCGTGCTGATTGCCTATGCGCTCAAACTCGGCTTGCCCAGCACCGGGTGGAATTGGGTTGGCTGGATCGCAGTCGTGCCTCTGCTCACTGCCTTTATCGGCACTTGCCCGCTTTACAGCCTGCTTGGTGTGGGTACCTACTCGCGCAAGTAAACCTCTAATCCCAATGCCTAACAAAACGCCGCGGACCAGCGCTTTGCGTCATGGAATCTGCGCAAAAGAGGGAGAGACGCCATGACCAAGATCGTTGTATTGGGCGCCGGCATCGGCGGCGTGCCCATGGCTTTCGAGCTGAAGGAGCTTCTCGGCAAGAAGGCTGACATCACCGTCGTTTCGCTAACGGACTACTTCCAGTTCGTGCCGTCCAACCCGTGGGTCGCCGTCAACTGGCGTAAGCCAGGCGATGTGAAGGTCAATCTCACCGAAGTGTTCAAGAAGCTGAAGATCGGTTTCACTTCCGTTGGCGCAAAACGCGTGAAGCCGGAGCAAAATCTTGTCGAACTGAACGACGGTGCGACGCTTTCCTATGACTACCTGGTGATCGCGACTGGCCCGCATCTCGCCTTCGATGAAGTTGAGGGACTGGGACCGAGCGGGCATACACAATCTGTTTGCCACGTCGATCACGCCGGAATTGCCGGCGAGCGCTGGGAAGAATTCTGCAAAAACCCCGGCCCAATGGTCATCGGCGCGGTTCAGGGCGCGTCCTGCTTTGGCCCGGCCTATGAATATGCGCTGACAGCGGTTTCCGATCTGCGCAGGCGCAAAATTCGCGATCGGGTGCCAATCACCTTCGTGACCGCGGAGCCCTATATCGGCCATCTCGGCCTGGGCGGCGTCGGCGACACCAAGGGCATGCTGGAATCTTTGATGCGGGACCGCGACATCAAATGGGTGACAAACGCCAAAATTGACCGCATCAATGCCGATTCGGTCGAGGCGACGGAATTCAACGAAGACGGAACGCAAAAGAAGACACATAAGCTCGCGTCGAACTTCACGATGTTCCTTCCCGCCTTCCGCGGCGTGGATTGCCTGAAAGGCGAGGACGGCAAATGGATCGACGGGCTGACCAATCCGCGCGGCTTCGTGACCGTCGACAGGAAGCAGAGGAACGCGAAATTCCCCAACATCTTCTCGGTCGGCGTCTGCGTCGCGCTTCCGCCTTTCGAGCCGACGCCGGTGCCAGTTGGCATGCCCAAGACCGGCTATATGATCGAATCCATGTGCACGGCGGCGGCGCATAACATTCGCGATTTGATCACGGGCAAGGAGCCAACGCATGAGGGAACATGGAATGCGGTCTGTCTCGCCGACTTCGGCGACAACGGCATCATTTTTGTCGCACAGCCGCAGATCCCGCCGCGCAACGTGAATTGGTCGGCTCAGGGCTACTGGGTGCATCTGGCGAAAGTCGCGTATGAGAAGTATTTTATGCGCAAGGTCCGTAAAGGCCATAGCGAGCCGGTGTATGAGCGCGTTATAATGAAAGCGTTGGGAATCGTTCGGTTGCGTTCGGGTAAAAACGCGTAACAACAATTCGGAAGGACGCCAGCCATGACTTACTACATCACAAAGTCGACAAAGGGCGACTTCGACGCCATTGTGACGAAAGTGATAGAGAAGTTGAAGGATGAAGGCTTTGGCGTCCTCACCGAAATTGATGTTGCTAACACGCTGAAACAAAAGCTCGGCGTCGAGATGAAGCGCTATCGGATTCTCGGCGCCTGCAATCCGGGCTTCGCGCACAAGGCGCTGAGCGTTGAAGACAAAATCGGCGTGTTGCTCCCATGCAACGTCATCATACAGGAAAAGGCAAATGGCGTCATCGACGTCGCGGCTATCGATCCGCGTATGGCCATGCAGCACATCGGCAATCCGGCGCTTAGCGAAATATCTGAGGCGGTCGCCGAAAGACTTGCGCGGGTTGTCGAGGCAATCTGAATGCGTCGACGCGATATGAGCGGGCAAATCCATTGAGACACCGGCGCACGACTACGTGTCGGCCTCCGACGTATCGCCGTATCGCGCGTCGGGCCGAAAGATTCGCGCACCTCCTTCCGTTGGGGTTACGCACTGCCGCCGTAATCCTGTCGTTCATCGGATGCCCCGGGCAAAATGCTGTCGCCGAAACCTTGAATTCCGCGTTGGCGCGAGCCTATGCCGGCAATCCGGAGATTAACCAGCAACGCTCAGGCGTCCGGGCGCGGGATGAGGACACGACGAACGCGGCTGCGGGAATGCGGCCGAAGGCCGGCGTTTCCGCTTCCATTGGGCCCGAATTTTCCACCATCAAGATTCCCTCCGGCCGCACCAACACGGGACAGCGCGCTTATTTCGCCGACGAATATCTGGGCACGCCGCGCAGCGCGGCGCTTTCCGTATCACAGACCATTTTCGATGGCGGCCGCACGCAGAGCGCCGTCCGGCAAGCCGAGTCTGGTGTGTTCGCGGCGCGGGCGAACCTTGGCGCCAGCGAGCAGACCATCCTGCAAAACGGCGTCAACGCCTATATGGACGTGTTACGCGACACGGCGATCCTTGCTTTGCGCAAGAACAACAACGCCGTGCTGGAGGAACAACTCAGGTATACGCGCGTACGTTACCAGTTCGGCGAGGTGACGGCCGCGGACGTCGCGCAGGCGGAAGCCGCCCTGGCGCGCGGGCGTTCGGATTTTTACGGCGCGCAGGCGGTTCTGCAAATGAGCGCGGCCACGTACCATCAAATCATGGGTGTTGAACCCAATCGGTTGGAGCCCGCCGGGACGGTCGAAAAACTGTTGCCCAGATCGATCAAAGACGCGATCTCCCTCGCCATCAGCGAACATCCGGCGGTGGTTGCGGCGCTGCATCAGGTCGACGCGGCCGAGCATGCGGTGAAGCTGGCGGAAAGCGCTTTGGCGCCGACGTTGGCGGTAGGCGCGCAGGTATCGCCGCAAGGGGATTCGTTTATGGGCTGGACAGGGACCCGACAGTTCTCGGCTCTGGCGGTAGCGACGCTGAATGTCCCTCTGTATCAGGGCGGCTCGGAATATGCGTCGATCCGCAAAGCCAAGGAACAATTGAGCCAGGCGCGATTGGGCGCCGATGTCCAGCGGGACAATGTGCGCAGGAGTGTCGTCTTTGCTTACGCGCAGCTGCAAGCGTCGAAGGCGTCGATAGTCTCGAGCCAGGCGGAGGTGGCGGCTTCGGAGAAATCGCTTGAGGATGTGCGTGAGGAGGCGAAAGTCGGGCAGCGAACAACGCTGGACATACTCAACGCGCAACAGGCGCTGCTGAGCGCGCGGGTCAATCTCGTCATCGCGCAACATGATCGCGTGGTCGCGTCCTTCGCCGCACTCGCAGCGGTCGGCCGCTTGTCGGTGCGCGACCTGAACCTCAATGTCGCGGAATACGATCCAACGATCCACTACGAGCAAGTCAAAGACAAATGGTTCGGGCTCGACACGCCAGACGGAAGATAATTCCGAGCGGCGTCGTGAGATATCAAAACAATGACCGTGATCGCCCTCAGAAGTTTCGGGTAGACCCATGATCTCGAATTGGATTGACGAGCTTCCGTCATTGAGAGATCTCGATGAAGAGACCAAATCGGCGCTGCGACGCGCGGCCGTCCGTGTGACCCTGCCACAGGGAAACGTTGTCTTTCGACCCGGCGACGCTTGCACACAATTTCCTCTCATTGTTTCGGGCTCCATAAGGGTTCAGCGTGTCACCGAGAGCGGGCGGGAAATTGTTCTGTATCGCGTAACGGCGAATGAGACCTGTATTCTGACAATCGCCTCATTGCTCGCCACAGAATGCTATTCCGCCGAGGCGATTACGGAGACAGAGGTCGTCGCCTATGTTTTAAGGGCGGCTCCGTTTAAAGAGCTGATGAACCAATCAGCGGGCTTTCGAAGTCTTGTCTTCGAGGGATATAGTCGCCGCATTACGACGCTCATGTCGAAAATCGAAGAGCTTATTTGCACGAGAATCGACGTGCGTCTCGCAGAGCGGCTTCTCGAGTTAATGGACACGAATCATTGCATCGAAACGACTCAACAAGCGCTTGCCGCGGATCTCGGCACGGCGCGCGAGGTCATTGGCCGCATGCTCAATAGTTTTGAACGTTCCGGTTGGGTGAAGCTGTCGCGCGGCGCTATCGATATCCGCGATGCAAGCGCGCTCTCCACGCTTATTGGCGGCAAACGGGACTAAGTCGCGGACGAGCTTTTGATAAAGAGGCATCACAGATGGGTCAATCGCGGTTCAATCGTCATTCTCCCCTGACAAAGTGCGTCAATGACGAGAATCGTAACGCGCGAAGGATTAGGCCCGTCTGGCGCAAACCGTGCGCGAGGCATCCGGGACTATGTCGACTGGATGGAGAGAGCCATGATTCTCGTTTTGGTGTTTATCGGCAGCGCTTTAACGGCCGCCGGCGGTCTGTATTTTATAAACATAAAATTTTGCAAAGATCCTGTTCAGGCGATTGCGATGTTGCTTGGCGGCCTAGTGATGGTCGCGGGCGGCGAAATCGCGGTCACCGGCTCGAGTACTTCGTTCTTCAAGGCTCAGCAGATTCAGACTTCCGCATGCGAGTTAGAGGGCGAAACCGCACATCCCACCGATCGTCGCGACGATTCCGGGAAGGTGATCTTCAAGCACATCGTCGGCTGCATGAAGACAGCCGGCTATCTGTGGACCAACGAACACAAGCACTGCCAGGACGCGCCGGTCGCGACCAACCCACTTTGCTATCTTCCCGACGGAACCTTTGCACGCACGATTACGACCGCTCAGGTAGCCTTCGAGTAAGCGACCATGTTGCATCGCACCGATTGCAAGATAATCGATCTTGCGCCGATTTGAGCGGAGGCTTGCCTTCGTTCGAATCGGCGCACAATTTGAGGCACGAGAAAACAAGGAAATAGGCGCGTGACCAAGAGATCGCTATCGCGGGAAATCGGGGCGGCGCTGGCCTTCAAACTGTTGGCGCTCACCGTTCTCTACTTTCTGTTTTTCAGCGGTTCTCACAGAACCGTCGTCACGCCGTCAGAGATGGCGGCGTTCCTCGTCAATAATCATTCGGCGTCACAATGATCCGGCTCTAAAGGAGAAGGCAATGCTCGATCTCGACGTGGTGACGTTGTCGCGACTGCAGTTCGCGTTGACGGCGCTTTATCATTTTCTCTTCGTGCCGCTTACGCTCGGTCTTTCCTTGCTGCTCGCCATCATGGAGAGTGTCTACGTCATGACAGGCCGAACGGTTTGGCGCGACGCGACGAAATTCTGGGGAACGCTGTTCGGCATCAATTTCGCGATGGGTGTCGCCACCGGCGTCACCATGGAATTCCAGTTCGGCACGAATTGGGGTCATTATTCGCATTATGTCGGCGATATTTTTGGAGCGCCGCTGGCGATTGAGGGCCTGATGGCGTTCTTTCTGGAAGCGACATTCGT
This sequence comes from Methylocystaceae bacterium, assembly GCA_003152255.1. Next base: position 14,419 of record PLZT01000650.1, read on the forward strand.
CGGCCTGTTTTTCTTTGGCTGGAAGCGGTTGAGCAAGGTTCAACATCTCGTCGTGACCTGGCTGGTCGCATTGGGGAGTAATTTCTCGGCGCTATGGATTTTGGTCGCCAACAGCTGGATGCAAAATCCGGTTGGTTCTCATTTCAATCCGCAAACCATGCGTATGGAACTGACTTCTTTTGCCGAGGTTTTGTTCAATCCGGTCGCGCAATCGAAATTCGTTCACACCGTCAGCGCCGGCTATGTGACCGGCGCGATGTTCGTGATGTCCATCGGCGCCTATTACATGCTGCGCAAGCGCCATCGTGACATAGCGCGACGGTCCCTCACGGTGGCCGCGAGTTTTGGCCTCGCTTCGGCCCTCTCGGTCGTGGTGCTGGGCGACGAGAGTGGATACACCGCCGGGTTCAACCAGAAAATGAAGATCGCGGCGATCGAAGCCATGTGGGAGACGGAGCCGCCGCCAGCCTCGTTCACGCTGTTTGGCGTACCCGACATCGCCAGCGAGACGACCAAATATGAAGTCAAGGTGCCCTGGCTGCTCGGCCTGATCGCCACCCGTTCGATCGACACGCCGGTGGAAGGCATCAAGCCTCTCGTGGCGATCACCGAACAACGCATTCACAATGGGCTGCCGGCCTATGCTTGGCTCGAAAGAGAAGGTGGAGGACCAACCGCCGAGGTTCCCGCGAACCTTGAACCGTCGATGCGCGATCTCGGTTACGCCTTCCTTCTGAAGCGCATCCGGCCCGACATTGAAAACGCGAGCGCCGACCAGATTCATGCGGCTGCGCTGTCGACGATACCGGATGTCCCCGTTCTGTTCTGGTCCTTTCGGATCATGGTGGCGCTCGGTTTCTATTTCATCGCCCTGTTCGGCATCGCCTTTTATCTGGCGAGCAGGCGCCGCTGCGGGAAGCCCTGGTTCCTGCGGATCGTGATGTTCAGCCTGCCGCTGCCCTGGATCGCCGCCGAACTTGGCTGGGTCGTTGCGGAATATGGCCGGCAGCCTTGGATCATCGATGGCATATTGCCGACGTTTCTCGGGGTCTCGAATGTGCCGGCGAGCAATGTGCTGTTCAGCCTGTTGGGCTTCGTGCTGTTCTATAGCGTGCTCGCGCTCATCGATCTCGTGCTCATCGTCAAATATGTCCGCATCGGTCCGCAGGCCGAGGATGATGGTTTGTCAACGCAGCCCGTTCAGACAGCCGCTCACTAAGGAAGCATCGCCATGCTACTCGATTACGGAACATTGCGTCTCATTTGGTGGGCGCTCCTTGGCGTGCTGCTCATTGGCTTCGCCATCATGGACGGCTTCGATCTCGGCGTAGCCATGCTGCATCCTTTCGTTCCCAAAAACGAAAACCAACGACGCGTCCTGCTCAATACGATCGGGCCGGTTTGGGAGGGAAATCAGGTCTGGTTCATTCTCGGCGGCGGCGCCGTTTTCGCCGCCTGGCCGCTGCTTTACGCAGCCTCTTTTTCCGGCTTCTATCTGGCGATGATGTTGGTTCTCATCGGGCTTATCCTGCGGCCGGTCGCGTTGACCTTTCGTGGTAGGATGGAGTCTCTCGCCTGGCGCAGAAGTTGGGATTGGTTGTTCTTCGTGTCCGGCCTCGTTCCATCGCTGGTGTTCGGCGTCGCCTTCGGCAATTTGCTGCTGGGAACGCCATTCCATTTCGACAAGTCGTTGCAACTCGATTATGAGGGCAATTTACTTGGCCTTCTCAATCCCTTCGCGCTGCTTTGCGGCACCGCGAGCATTGCCATGCTCACCATGCAGGGGGCGAGTTTTCTTGCGTCAAAAAGCGAGGGCGAGGTGGCGCAACGCGCTGCCTTGTTCGGCGATCGAGCGGCGATAGGCCTCGTCGCGCTGCTGTCGATCGCGGGCATTTGGGTGGCTTTCGGCCTGGATGGCTTTGTCCTGCAAGGCGCCATTGATCGGGCGGGACCTTCCAATCCACTCTGGAAAAGCGTCGGTCGAGAAGCCGGCGGATGGCTCAACAACTATCGTCATACGCCATCGAGCCTTGCCGCGCCCATCGTCGCCTATCTTGGCGCTCTGGCGACAGCCTTCGCCCTTCGCAAAGGTTCGCCGAAAACGGCGCTTCTTTGCAGCAGCGCCTCAGTCGCTGGAGTGATCACGACCGCAGGCTTCACCCTGTTTCCGTTCCTGCTTCCCTCGTCGAGCCATCCCGATCACAGCCTGACCGTCTGGGACGCCTCGTCCAGCCAAACGACGCTAATGCTCATGCTTGTGGCGGCTTTGTTCTTCCTGCCCATCGTGCTCGCATATACAGGCTGGGTTTTCCATGTCTTGCGCGGCCCGGTCACCGAAGCCGCGATCGAACGTGGCGACGACTATCACTACTGAACTGGAGCAGAGCAGCGATGTGGTATTTTTCCTGGATATTAGGGCTCGGCCTTGCATGTGCCTTCGCCATCCTCAACGCAATGTGGCTCGAACTCGAGGAATATAGCGACGAGAAATAGCTGTGCGTCAGCAGAGGGGGACGCCGCCCGGAGGGCTTGGCGCGCTGTCGCTGACAGAGCTCGAGAAGCGCTTCTTTCGCTTGGAGTCGATTGTCTCTGTTCGAATTCAGCGCTTCTTGAGGCGGCAAAGCCATCAACGTCGGAACCGCGAATCACATGATTCGCATCATTATTGGGACGGCCTAATCAAGCGCATCAAAGACGGCATCTGCCGCGGCGGTTTAATTTCTCTTTAGCCGCTGCGGCTGGCAAACCTAAGAGGTGCAGCTGTTCGAAAGATTGCTTCGCCCTGAACGACAGCGACGCATAGTTTTTTCACAGGGCGCGCCAAGGGAACGCGACATGGGCGACGAAACCGTTTTGAAGACAAGCGCCACGCAACGCATTCGCGAACGTGTGGACCCGATCGGCCCATTTCCTTGCCGAGGGCTTTCACTTTCTGGGTCTGTTTGCGATCGGCGGCGCGACCGTGTGGGCGGCCGTCAAGGCATTTTTCGATATGTCCGCCAAGGGTCACGCTTCCATCGAGGATTTACTTCTGCTGTTTATCTATCTTGAAATTGGCTCAATGGTCGGCATCTATTTCAGGACAAACCATATGCCAGTTCGGTTTCTACTCTATGTCGGGATCACGGCGCTGACCCGGCATATGATCGGCTATGTGCAGAAGGAGTCCGCGCCGGACTTTGGCATTCTCATTCTCGCTGGAGGCACATTGATCCTGGCGCTCGCGGTGTTCATTATCCGCTACGCCTCGTTCCATTACTCTAGCTCGGAGCAAAGCGAGTCTCCGCGAGAGGCAATCCACTCCGATTAAGGTCCGGGCGCGGGTTGTATACCCCGACTCATTGAGAATCCGGGAGAATTTCCTTGCATTTTGCGGCTGAACGGATTCGGATAGAAGAATGATTGGAGGCCATTTCCTTGGCGAAGAGGATCGCGCAAAGCTGATCGCGTTGGCGCG